>JAYVKA010000537.1:0-9999 GCA_043768885.1 Planctomycetota bacterium | reverse complement strand
CCTTAAGCCGGAAACGCCAATTCTCGCGTCCGCCTAAAGGCGGTACTACCAACTGAATATAGACCGGGAAATCGTCCTGGCAATCGATTCACAGGTTTCAGATGATTCCAGTTAGGGATGCCATTTGCCGTTCAAACGGGGCCGGACAATTCTCATTCCTCTTGGGTCTGTTCTGGCGGCGTGCATGACCTGTTTGGACTACTGAACCGCGTCGCTTGCCCAGCCCTCAGGGATTGCCAAATCCGCCGACTTTGCGCCCGACGCTCAAATCGAATCGAATTCGGCCGGGACAAGAATAATTTTCTTTTTTGACTTGCGAATTTGTGATTCATCGCGAACTATACAGGTGTCAGCCAATTACAACTTGAATGCAGCAACAAATGTCTCTGACCCGGAGGCTGCACCAAAGTCAGGCCGCCACCCGACCCGGTTTTCGCCCAACCGGATCAAACGATCAACCAGCCTAAAGAACTGGCGCCCGTTTGATGGCCCGACAGTTGTTTGCAACATCGTGAAGCTGGCAATGGCCCTTTCGCCAAAGGGCTGACGCGCACCACCTGTGTCGTAATGGAATATTGAAATTGCCAATGGACGGCAGTTTTGGCTTCAAAAGAGGCTGAAATCATTTTCCACAGACCGGGCGCACGAAGGAACCACTGGTCCTGGTTCACTCGTTTGGGTTTCGACCACGCGCAACAGACAGCATTTACAGAGGGGTCCATTTCCATGAAACGTCTTGCAGTCATTGTCTCACTCGTAGCCTCAACTGTTCTGACAGGTCCGTCAGAGGGGCAGGTCTACCAACAAAACTATCAGGTTGTTCCGCAGCAGGGGCAACAGCTTCAACAGCACTGGTCCCAGACGCTGGTCCAGAATCGTGATCACGATTTCGGAAAAGTCGCCAAACTGTCCAGGCAGGAACACCTGTTCGAATTCGTCAATCCCTTCGACAGCGATTTGTATATCGACTCAGCCCATGCGAGCTGCCTTTGCACGCGGCCGACGGTATTGACTCCGGTTGTGAAACCAGGCGAGACGGGTGTCGTCAAGGCAGCATATGACACCCGCGGTTTCGATGGCCAACGAGGTGCAACCGTTCGGGTCCGCGTCCGCCGCAGCCAGCCTTTCAACGACTCAACCGAGATTATGCTTTCCGTCAAAGGCGAAATCCGCAAGGACGTTGTGGTCGAGCCGGGCGAAGTCAACTTTGGCTCGCTCAAGGCCGGAACCGGTGGTTCGGCAACTTTGCTGGTCAAGTATGCCGGCAACCCAAACTGGACAATCAACGAAGTCAAGCCGTCCAGCGACCTTTTCCAGGTTACCGTCGTGGAGAAGATGCGTGATCCAGCCCGCCAACGGGTCGATTACGAAATCACGGTTAAATCATCGGTGGATTGGCCCAAGGGTGACATCGCCGAACAAATCGTGCTGATGACCAACGATCCAAACATTTCAACCATGAATATCCCCGTATCGGGTCGGGTAAAAACCGGTATCGAAGCGTCTGACATCCGGCTGGGTTCCCTGGTCGAAGGTAAACCGATTCAGCGAAAACTGATCGTCAAAGGGGACTCGCAGTTTGCGATCACCAGCGTCCAGTCGACTTCGTCCAACGTGCAATTCAAGGCCGCTGACAATGTTTATCGGACAGTCCACATGCTGGACTATGCCATCAACACGGCCAAGCCCGGAAAAATCGAAGGCTCGATCGTGTTGAAAACCACCGATCCTGACCAGCCTGAAGTGACTATCGCAGTCGATGCGGATGTTGTTAGCACAACATTCGCCAAAGGTGGCGAAGACATTGCTTCGGACCAGTCGGGCAAGGACAAGTAGTTTCAAGAAAAACATACACAGACCTCTGGGGTCTGTTGCGCGAGACCGGGCGGCCAGTGCGTTGCCCGGTCTTTTGCTTTTGGTCTAAACCGTTACGTCAATCATCGTTTTGTAGTAGCCGATCGATCGCGCCAATCCGTCAGCCAGACTTACGGCTGGCTGAAAACCCAACAGTTTCACCGCCATCGTGATGTCGGCCAGGCTGTCCCGAACGTCGCCGCGTCGGGCCGGCTGGAAATCAATGTCGGTTTCGACTCCCAGCAACGCCTGCAAGTGATCCAGCAACTGCAACAGGGTCGTTGAACGCCCATCAGCCATATTGAACGTCTTTCCCGCCACGCCCGGCACCGTCATGGCCAGCAGGTTTCCCTGAACAACGTTTTCGACAAACGTAAAATCACGGGATTGGTGTCCATCGCCGTAAACAACAGGCCGTTGACCTGCCAACAATCGCGTAATGAACAACGGAATGACGGCAGAGTAGGGGCTGTCCGGATCCTGTTTCGGGCCGAACACGTTGAAGTACCGAAGAACCACCGTCTCCAGCCCAAACGAATGAAAGAACGATTCGCAGTACTTTTCGCCGGCCAGTTTCGCGACGGCATAGGGACTGAGGGTCATCAAGGTGTCCGACTCCCGCTTTGCCGAAAACGGCGAGTCGCCATAGCAACTGCTGGAACCAGCGTAGACAACCCGTCGAACTCCGGCCCGTTGAGCCTCATGCAAAACCGTCAACGTCCCGGTTACACAGGCCGCGTTGACATCGAGAGGTCGTTCCAGGGAAAGAGGTACGCTGGCCAGAGCCGCCTGGTGAATCACAAAGTCCGCGCCGCGCACAACGCCGGCTACAGCCTGGCTGTCACAGACATCGGCCTGAACAAAATCAATCGCCGCGCCGTGACGTGAAATGTTTTCGATGTTGCCAGTAACCAAACTGTCGATTACCCGAACCCGGTACTCGCGTTCGACCAGCGCATCAACAATGTGCGAGCCAATAAAACCCGCTCCACCTGTAACAACGACCGTTTTCTTTTTCATGCTCAATTCCGGCTTGTGGGGCAGAGTAACCAGTACGATGGACGTCGTCGTCCGTCGAATCCCGACAAAATCGACGGACGATCAGTTCCTCGTACGAACGTCGATTCACTAGCTCGCGCGTCGGGTGGTGGCACCGGTTTTACCCGGTCGATACGTCGGCAAACAACCCAGCACGCGGCAACCCGTCGCGTTTAATTCTCGCACCGCAGCCTTCGAAACGGAACGGCTCGACAGTTCGGAATCCAGAACCAAAAAAGTTCCGCTGCAGAGCCCTCGCCATGCGTGGATGCCGTTGTCAAATGCGGATCCGGTCGTGACAAGAATTGCGGCAAACTCACCGGAAATCTCGCCCACCGCCTTGCGAATTACACCTTCCACAAAACTGCTTGGCTCCGTAAATCGCAGTTTCTGCGTACCGCAGGGCATAAAAACGACGTTCTCAACATCCGATTCGACGACCAAACGTTGCCAACCATTCATGGCCCGCAACATCTCCCTGGTCCCCGCCCGCGCTTCCAGTCCCAAACGGCGCGTCAAACTGGAAGTTTCCAAATCACAGTCGATTACAAGGATTTTTTTTCCGGTCGCGACTGCCAATTCGCGGGCAACTGCCAAACATGCCTGTCCGCTTCTCAGCGGCGTATCGACGTCACAAAACACAAACAGTCCAGCCTGTCCCGTTTCGATTCGTTGCGAAATGCACTTCACCAGCGGATCACAGCTGACACGAATTTCGGAAATTCGTTGCTGGAGTCCAACGCGAACAGCCTCTTCTGGATTAATCGAAGGCGAAAATGAGTAGGCTGGAATTGCTGGCCCGGTCGCACTTGTTTCATCGGACTGATTCAATTCATTCGGTGTCATTTCCGGCGACTGGAGTTGCCGTTTCAAATCCCGAGTTGGCGTTTCGTGACAGACTTCATTTGCCGTTTCGCTGCCCAGTTGTACTGCGTCTGTGAAGTCGGGAATTGCGAAGTAGCACAACTCCAGCCCGTCGTTGCTGGTTTTCGAAAAATCCCCGGGCAACAATTGTGTAGCGGATTGGTTTAACTTTTGGAGGTCGTCATGCATGGTACAAAACCCTGATCGCTACGGAACTGATTCAAACCGCCTCGTTACGCAATTGGGCGAACAACTGACGGTAGTCCATTCGCACTGCACCGGATTTGTGCGGGCCACGCAGTGCCGATGGGGCCTGTTCCGGTTCAACAACCTGTTCCGTTTCTTCAATTTCTGGTGCGATTCCAGTCGGTTCATAAATTGTCGCGTCGGCGGAAACGAGAATGTCCCTGTCATCCGTGCTGCGGACGCCTTGCTGGTCTTCGTTGCGTGACGTTGTTACCGATTGAATCGGAATCGTGTCGAATTCGTCGATCGATGGATCGTCACAGATTGGATTCATGGACAAGCCCGAATCCAGCTGTTCGGCCTGCAAATCAATTTCCGGGGAGGATTCCAGGACGCTTTCATACGCCGGAAACTCGACCATCGTCGAAGCGTCGATTTGGGTGTGAGTTTCAGGTTTTGTTCGTGCTGGTGCAGGTTTTTTGGTGGGCGTTGCGGCTACGACTTTTTCTTTTGTCTTTCGCGGCTGGCGGGTTTTCTGCGATTTGACAGGCTCTTCCACCGAAAACTTTTCGCCAAACGGATTGCGGTCTGTTTCATGGGAAACGTCAACGGATTCCGTCACGGAGAAATCGTGTTCGAAAGCTGGCAGGTAACCGGAAGCGTCTTCCAGTTCATATCCCAATTCAAGCTCGTTATTCGCTTTGGGAGAACTCTGTGTTTTTCGCGTGGAAGGTTGGCTGATGACTTCATCATCTTCGAGCGAGCCAAATTCGACCGACGAAACCGCATTCGTTGCCGATCTGCCGGTGTCTCGAGCAGTCGATGCCACTGTTTGCCGGGGCAGGTTTTGAATATCGCACCAAGCGTCGGTCACCATGTTCTGATCAACCAACTTGCAACCGGAATTCGCACAGACAATCAGGCACTGGTCGCAAACCTGATTTACCAGACGAGGGATTCCTCCAGTCACCCGGGCCAATTCACGCAGAGCATCGGGGCTGAAAAACTCCCGTTTTCCGCCGCCTGCCCGCTGCAAATGCTGCTGGACGTAAGCGGCCGTTTCCTTGCGATCCATCGCAGTCAAATAAACCCGGCACGAAATCCGCTGATTGAACGTGTCGAGGTTGGTGTTGTTCAAATGGTCCTCCAGCCGCGACGTGCCGGCCAAAACCAGGTGGCAACGTCCCGTGTTCCTCGCCGCCGACTCAACGACAATCCGCAGTTCATCGATCAACTCGATGTCCAGGTTGTGGGCTTCGTCCACCAGCAAAAGGACTTCCCGTCCGTTTTGTCCGCAGATGCTGCGGAAATGCTGAACCACTGTCAGCCGCAGGTCGCTTCCGCTCATGTCGCGACACGGCATGTTGAGTTCAAACAGGATTCGCTGAAGTACGTCCCGTCGCTGGTCCAGTCTTGAACAGGCGATCTGCACGATCTCCGGATTCCGGTCGGCGAAACGTCTGGCAATTATATCGAGCGTCAGGGTCTTGCCAGTTCCCGCACCGCCGATCAGGACTGAAATGCCACTGCCACGAGTCAGCGTCTGGCAGATTTGCCCGACGGCCTGAGCCGAGTTTCCGGTTTTGCACCAAAACTCGGCGCGCGAGCCTGCCTGGAACGGCCGTGATTTCAGCTGGAATTCTTTTTCGTACATGGAACGTTTTGGGTTATCCGTTCAGGTTGTCTGTTAACTGGACATTGTCCATGGTTTATCGCTTAACGTTTCGGCTGTTTTGTTATCCCAGCGTTCGAACCTGCCAGAGAATCTTTGCCACTGCATGCAACGGATTCTCCACGAGTGTTGAGCGAATGTCGCTCGAGCCAATCGAAACAACCAGAATCGCCAGAAGAGTAGTAAAGACGATCAGTTCATTCAATTTCAATATCCGGACTGACCAATGACGGCCAATCGGGCTGGTTCCGCCGGCAGCCGGGCGAATTTGGCCCAATACGGGGACGCCCAGCGATTTTTCAATCTCCTCTGCGGTTCCCAGGCCGGGATCATGGCATCGAAGATCTACTCCCGATGCCAGCACACAACCGAATGCAAGTGCAGCGGCCATCGCCAACAACAGCCACTCCCGCGTCGGCTTCATGCCAAACGGAATCTGCATTGTTTCGCCACGCCTGGTCGCTCGCATTACGACCGGGGCCTGATACGAGTTTTGTTCGGCAACCAGGTCGCCCAACGGCCGAAGCGATTCGTTCCAGCTCTTTTCAATCTCGGCAAACGTATTCGACAGATCGCTGAGTGGAATATCCGTGAATCGCTCACGCCAGGTCGCAGCAGCTGAAGTTCCGGCCAAACCGTTTTCGCCAACAAAACTTGCCTGCATGAACGGGTTGTGGGCAACACCATCGCGATCGTTCGTTGATTCGGTCGTCACCATTTGGCTGGCCTGATCTGCGATCGTGATCACATCCTGAGCCAGGCTGACGATTCGCGAGTTCGCGTCCTGCAGTTGATCGTTGGCCCGGTCCAGCAAATCGTTTCGGCGTGAAACCAGGGCCTGGTATTGCGATTCGGCGATCAGGTCCGATTTCGGTTTACGTGGACCCGAGGATGCAACGGCTACTTCATCGCCGATCTGTGCCAGGAACGATTCGACCAGTGCCGATTCGATTTGGTTACCTGTGCCCGACAAAACCAGACTGACCTGAAAGCTTTGGCTGTCCGGTACTGGAAGAACTGCAAAGGCCATTCGCTGACGCAAGCGGTCCAGATCTGCGGCCGAGTATCGTAATGCGGCTCCATCATTTTCCTGCTTTGCCAAACAGCGTCCGAGCAGACCATTCAGTGTCTCGTCGCTGGCCGCGTTACGAATGCAATCCGTTATCGCCTGGCTCAGCTTGTCTGACGAAACGCCCTTGGCCGCGACTGGAGTTATTTCCAGTTGGGCGATCGTCCGGATCTCACGAACCTGCAGCGCAACAAACACCGCAGCGACAATCAGCAGCGCACCGGCATGCACGCCAATCGCATACATCAATCGGAATCGGCGAATCCGTTCGACCGCCGGATGTGACGGAAGATGAATTGTCGTTTCGGGTTTCATCGTTTGTTTTCCCTGAACAGGGTGGTGAACGCTGTTCCACGCCAATCGCGCAGACGGCAGCGCGCAGCCTGTCGCCCCCTGGTCTTATGTTCGGGAAAACAGTCTGGGCAACTTGAAACGATTTTGACGATTTTGCAGATCGTAACGGCTGCCAGCATCAAGGCCGATAAAAACTCAGCCATAAAGCGTGGTAGAAAGATCAGCGGACTCGGCTCCTACTCCGACGCTTGTTGTTCCACCACAGCTTCGGCGGTGATTCGAGCCGAGGCGTTTCGCGTCGCTTCGAGCGACGGCTGATTGGCAGGTTTTACGGCGACGATCGTTTCAAAGATGCCTCGCTGCACTTCTTCGCCGCGCTGATTCAACAGCACGAGAACCCAGGCGATCTTGCCCGAGCGACGGCCGTTTTGCATTTTGTCCAGCACCGTTGTCTGGACACTGACGGTATCGCCGATATGGACAGGCTTCAGAAATTCCCAGTCACGTACGGCGACGAACGCCAGAGTCTGCATACGGGGAAAGTTGCTGCCAAGACCGGCGGCCCAGCTGATCCCCAACAAACCGTGGGCGATCGGCTTGCGATAGATCGACTTCGAAGCAAACTCGGTATCAACATGCAGGGGATTGAAATCGCCAGTCGCACAGGCAAAAGCGACGATGTCCGATTCGGTAACCGTCCGTCCAGTGCTGGACCAGACTTGACCTACCGTGACTTCGTCAAAATAAAGTGCTTGATCGGTCATCGCGTGAGGAGGGCCGGTATTTCGAATGGGTACATTCAACGCTGCAAATTCAGCCGGCGCGTTCCCTGTCCAGGCGCATTCAGAACCGGCATGGAACAGGAATCAACCTGCCTTCCATGGCATTCAGTCGGAGTGGAGGGATTCGAACCCCCGACCCTCTGCTCCCAAAGCAGATGCGCTAGCCAGGCTGCGCTACACTCCGAAAATTCTTGCCGATTTCAAAATGCCAAGCGAACCATTTTTCTGCCCGCTTGGGACTGAATATGCTACCGGCCCGGTCGATTTTGGGCAATGCGGAACAAAACAGGTCGTTTTTCCCGGTTTTCAGGCTTTTCGAAAGCCACAAGGCAATTGTGAAATTCAGACCGACTCGAATGACAGCTGGTTCACGGAATCCAGTCTCACAGCCTCAATCATCATCCAGTTTGACCCAATTCAGCCCGCCCGCTTAACCCCTCGAAAATCCGCTGGAACTCGTCGTGATCGGAAAACTGGATGACGATGCTCCCTTTGCCGTTTCGACCACTTTTGATTTTCACGCTGGTTCCCATTGCCAGCTTCAATTCGCGCTCAAGGGACTCGACATTGTGGTCCCGGGTCTTGCGCGCCGCGCCAGGTTTCTGGAACGGAATCGTGGGAGCCTCGTCCGACTGAATTCGTTCTGCAACCATCCGTTCCGTATCGCGAACACTCAGCCCCTGTTCGGTTATCTGTCGTGCAAAATCAATTTGCAGAGGTTCGTCACCGAGGGGCAACAATGCCCTCGCATGCCCGGCACTCAGGTCACCCTTCTGCAACCATTCCTGGACCGGGCCTGGCAGCTCCAATAATCGCATCAGGTTCGCAATCGTGCTGCGGTCAATCTTCAGACGCTTGGCCAAGTCGTCCTGGGTGCATTGATGCTCGTCCAGGTAGCGGCGAAATGAAAGGCCTTTTTCAATCGGGTTCAGGTCTTTCCGTTGCAGGTTTTCCACGATCGCCAATTCGGCAACCATTCGATCATCCGCTTCACGAACCGTCGCAGGAATCGTTGACCAACCGGCCTTGATCGCCGCACGCAAACGACGCTCACCTGAAATCAGCTGGTAGCGCCCGGCAACCTGACGAACGAGAATCGGTTGAAGAATGTCGTGGTCTTTCAGGCTCTCCGCCAACGAAGCGATCTCGCCATCGTTGAACTCGCGTCGCGGCTGGAACGGGTTCTCATCGATGTCGAAAACATTCAAACGAAGCAATCCATTCGCTTCGGACGAACCGTAGTCAGGTTGGCCATCGACCTGGGACGATGACCACGACGAATGGTCCGAACCGGTTCCGAGCAGAGCCTCCAGGCCGCGGCCCAGGCGTTTCTTTTTATTCATGTTCATGACTCAGGATCTCCATACCCAGTTCCATGTAAGCCCGTGTTCCCCTCGACCGCGGTGCGTAATCCAGCACACTCAAACCGTGGCTGGGTGCTTCGCACAGCGAAACGTCGCGGGGAATTACGGTATCAAATACGATTTCTCCAAAGAATTCGCGAACCTGTTGGTCCACTTCGTGCGTAATCTCCAGTTGATGGTCGTACATCGTCAGGAGAATGCCCGCGAAATCCAGTTTTGAATTGCTTCCCTGCATCACGTCGCGAATGACTTCGATCATTTGCGTCAGGCCTTCCATCGCGAAGTACTCGCACTGGATTGGTATCAGCACTTCGGTGCTAGCAGTCAGTGCGGTTCGGGTCAGTTGGCCCAGCGAAGGGGGCAAGTCGATGACCACATAGTCGTAACGGCTGGCAACTTCGGAAAAGTGATCGAAGACCCGTTGGGTTGCATCGCCACCGGCCCTCGCGAGGTTGTCAGCGTCGCGGAAAGAGCGGCTGCCGGCGAGCAAATCGAACTGGCCTGTTGCAACAGTTTGAACAGACTGCAAGGCAGGTGCCTGGCTGGCCAGTGGATGGGCCGAAGCCGGTTTTAATCCGACTCCAGAAGTCGCGTTGCACTGCGGATCCATGTCCACGAGCAGAGTCCGTTGGCCAGCCCGGGCCAACACGCGCGATAGATTGATGGCGGTCGTTGTCTTGCCAACGCCGCCTTTCTGATTCGCAATGCTTAGGATTCCAGCCAACTATTCGGCGACCGTTTTCGGATGTTTTGGACCTGATTTGGACTGGGTATTTATCAACCTTTTCGAAACGGCGAAATGTCAATCAATGCGAGCAACCCCCGATACCGTTCCACGTGAAACTCTACCCCATTCACCCATTTTCACCCGTTCCA
>JAYVKA010000536.1:0-6722 GCA_043768885.1 Planctomycetota bacterium | reverse complement strand
GGATGAGCATTTTGCGGACTTGCCGGTCCACAAAATCCAGCGGCAGCTTTACTATCATCTTGCATTCGAAGCGGGGGCGACCGAACACTTCGGAGTTCCAGTCGTTCAGGACATCAGCAGTACTCTCGCCCAGAAACTGGAATCGATCGGCTGCTACAAAACCCAGTTTCCGCCGGAGAAGTCCCATGTATTGGAACGGGTGCGAAGCCTGGCCGTGTCGGCCGGAATGGCGGCGGGTTTCGTTGCTGGTGAAAGAATTTTTTCGTTGCAAGCCGTTGGCACCGACGACATTATGAGGGTCGCATTGGGCGATTCGACCCAAAAGAAATAGTTGGCCTGCATTTCCTTCAGCAACGCGATCATCCGCAAGCAGAGATTCATGGAATACACGAGCCAACGAGTCAAATTCGAAAACAGTCGCGGCGAAATGCTGGCGGGAATCGTCGATGCGCCCAGGAATGAGCCTGCGCGGTTTGCGGCAATGTTTTCACATTGCTTCACCTGCACCAAAGACCTGAAGGCGATTGCCCGAATCAGCCGTCATCTGGTTCGGTACGGAATCTCGACGCTGCGATTTGACTTCGCGGGTCTGGGTGACAGCCAGGGAAATTTCCCGGAAACGAATTTCCGGACCAACGTCGAAGATTGCCTGGCGGCCGTGAAATGGTGTTCCGCAAATCTTTCGGCTCCCAAACTGGTGATTGGACATTCACTGGGCGGCGCGGCGATGCTCACTGCCGCCCCAAAAATCGAATCGGTCCGGGCAGTGGTGAACATCGCGTCGCCATCCAATACGGCTCACCTGGCGAATTTTCTCTCGTCGACCAATCCGGAAATCGAAACGACTGGATCAGGAACAGTTTCGATCGGCAACCGGCCGCATGTGATCACCCGGCAGATGATCGAAGTTTTGCGGGATGTCGAACTTGAAAAAACGATCACCGCGTTAGCTTTGCCGCTGCTTGTGATGTTCTCGCCGGAAGACGAGACGTTGCCATTCTCGCAAGGCAAGCAAATGTTTGAGCTGGCTGGCGGGCCGACGAGTTTTGTCAACATCGACGGCGCGGACCATTTGCTGGTCAATCAGCCGGATGACGTCTCCTTTGTTGGCGACGTCATCGGTGTGTGGGCTTCCCGCTATTGCAGCTGACGCGACCAGGTCCCGATTATTCCTGGGGTGCGCCTTCACCTTTGACCGGATCGGAATAGGCGACTTGCCAGGCCGTGTAAACGCCGAGTCCGAAAAAGATGAAGTCGATTGGACCGAGGGTTCCTGTCAACGCGGACCAGGTTGCATCCATCTTGTCGATGTTTGGCAGAATTTCACCACTCGCAATCATTTTTCCAAGCTCCCATTGAATCGCCAGAAATTTTCCGCCCACAATGGACAATGTCGTCAGGAGAACGGAGAAGACAGCGGGCAATGGGCCCCCACCGACAGAACCAAACGCAACAGCGAATCCCACGCCCAGTCCGATACCCCAGGCGAGGTAGCCGATTTCAAAGTTGGCATAGAAAGCGATCGCCGCCCACAAAAGTGCACCGACAATCGCGGCAATCAATCCGGCTACAACTCCTTTGGCAAGATTCATTCTGGCTCCTCAATACTTTTGGATTGGAAAACTCGAGTTGGTGAAGCGATTCGGAAAAAGGCAAGAGCAATAACTATATTGCACCGGTTGCGACCCAGTAAAGCCAACTGGCTGGTGCGGCAAAAATAATCGAATCGACAACATCCAGTACACCCCCCAGGCCCGGCAGCCACGCGCTGGAATCCTTGCAAGCCGCATCCCGTTTGAGCAACGATTCAAACAGGTCGCCGATCAATCCTGCCACCGCAACCACGAGGGCATAGCCGACAATCCAAACCGGGCTTTGCGAGAATTGCGGACCGGCTACCCACGGTGCGATGGCCCAAAAGACAATCAACGCGCCGATAACTGCACCGATCAAGCCGCCAAAGCCGCCTTCGACCGTTTTGTTGGGACTCAACCGGGGTGCCAATCTTGTGCGGCCCAGCAGTTTTCCAAAAAAGTATGCACAGGCGTCCGACATTTTAACGGTGGTCAAAATCAACAACAGCGCGCACAACCCCGACCCGTTGTGTCCATGCAGCAATCGATGGGGCGGCAAGAATGCAATCAATGGAAACAAATAGGCGACAGCCAGAATCGCCCGGGCAATGCCATCGGTGCGATCCTTGCTACTGGCCGAATTCGTCGCCAAAACGAACAATGCGATCAAAACCAACGCACCCGCAAATCCTGCAACAGCTCCGCCAAACATTCCCAGTGGGCAAGTCCCAGGTTCGCGGGGGAAAAACATCGGCATGCAACTGCTCAAGGCCATTAGCGCCGTGCCAATCATCGTCGCGACCATCGGCAGATTGTTTGAACCGCCCCGTCGCCACATGTCGACCAATTCACCGGCTGATATTACGCATGCTGCAGTCGTGACCAGCCCAATTATCACGCCAGGCCACGACCAAACATCAGGCCGTCCCATCCAGTGATCGAAAATCACGAGGGTTACCATGACGGTAATAATGATGGCGGCGGAAATCAGTCTCCGGTTTAACAATTCAGGATGGCTCCGAAGTTTTCAGGCCACCATATCGGCGTTCCCGTCGGGAATAATCGCGAATCGCCTGATGCAAGTCAACGACTTCCATTTCCGGCCAGGTCTTTTCCGTCACCCAAAGTTCGCTGTAACTGATTTGCCAAAGGAGGTAGTTGCTGATCCGCATTTCGCCCGCTGTCCGAATCAGCAAATCTGGATCAGGCATTCCGGCCGTGTAAAGATGATTGGAAATGGACTGCTCGTTGATATCCTCAATCGACATCTCGCCGCGCTGGACTTTGGCGGCGATCGCCCGCGTGGCATCGACAATTTCGCTGCGTGATCCGTAGTTGATCGCCAGACACAACCGGATTCCCGTGTGCAACTTGCAAGCCGCGACGGTTTTATCAATTTCCCCGCGAACTTCTTCGGGCAGTTGATCCAGTCGGCCGATCGCACAAAGCCGAATATTGGCATCGACCAGTTGCTGCTGTTCCTGATGCAGATACTGCTGAAGCAATTGCATGAGAAAATCAAGTTCTTCGGCCGGACGTTTCCAGTTTTCACTGGACAGGCAATAAAGCGTCAGTTGCCGAACTCCCAGCCTGGCACACGCTTCGGTCATCGTCCGAACGGTTTCGGCTCCGCGCATGTGCCCTTCGATTCGCTGTTTGCCTTGTCGTTGGGCCCAGCGCCCGTTGCCGTCCATGATCATCGCGATGTGACGCGGAATTGACTCCGGCGGGACACCGGGGATCGTATCGGGAATTGCTGCCGGATTGGGCGACTGGTTTTTCACTGGAGGCGGGCTGGTCAATGCGGTAATTCCGGTGAAAGGTCAAACTGAACTTGCCATTTGCGACAGGGCTGCATCCGAACGGGCTGGCGTAATCGTCTGGTTCCGTTCTGGGCCCACTGAAATGAAGGCTGCGCGGCATCCGACGAGTTCTTCAATTCGGCGAACGTAAGCCTGAGCCTGTTCCGGCAGATCATCCCATGTTTTCGCGCCGGTGATATCAACATTCCAACCGGGCAACGTCTCCAGGATTGGTCGCGCACGGCGAAGCGTATCTGCGTCGGACGGAAACTGATTGGTGATCTGCCCGTCAATTTCGTAAGCAGTGCAAATGCGGATCTCCGGCAAAACGCTCAACACGTCCAGCATCATCAGCGACAGGTCGTGTATGCCGCCCAGCCGCCGCGTGTAACGAACGGCGACCGCATCGAACCATCCACAACGGCGTGGCCGACCGGTTGTCGTGCCGAATTCGTTTCCGGCCTTGCGAATCATGTTGCCCGTTTCGTTTTCCAGTTCTGTTGGAAACGGTCCGCCACCCACGCGAGTGGAATAGGCTTTGACGACTCCGATGACGCGGGTCAGCCATCGGGCCGCGACGCCGGAACCGGCCGAGATTCCAACGCCACTGGAATTGCTGCTGGTGACGAACGGAAAAGTGCCGTGGTCAATGTCCAGCAGCGAGCCCTGGGCGCCCTCGAACAAAATTCGGCGACCTTCTTCTACGGCGTCCAGCAAAATAGCTGTCGTATCGCAAACGAACGGCCTTAGGCGATCAGCGTAACCGGTGAACTCGGCGACGATTTTTTCTGTTTGCAATTCAGAGTTTTGGCCCCCGGGCAGGCTTTGCAGCATCGGCAATTTGAACTTCATGATTTCGGCAACGCGGTCCGCGAAGTTTGGGCGGATCAGGTCACCCAGCCGAATAGCGAAACTGCGCCCGACTTTGTCGCGATAGCACGGCCCGATTCCCCGCAGGGTTGTGCCGATGTTTTTGTCGCCGGTAGTCGCGGCGTTCCAAAGCTGGTCTTCGATCATGTGCCAGGGCATCACGATATGGGCCCGGTCGCTGAGCTTCAGCTTTCCGTCCAGCCGAATTCCCCGCTCAACCAGTGAGTCGATTTCGCGAAGGATCGTCTCGGGATGAATCACCACACCTGGGGCGACCAGGTTCAAGACGTTTTCGTGGATGATGCCGCTGGGGATATGGTGAAGCTTGTAAACTTCTTTGCCCACAACGACCGTATGACCCGCGTTGGCTCCGCCCTGGTATCGAACGACAATTTCCTGGCCGACGGTCAACAGGTCGACCAACTTCCCCTTGGCTTCGTCTCCCCACTGGAGACCGATAACGCACAATCCTGGCACGGAGTATCACCTTATGCTTGCGGCGGTGGCAAATCGCCAATCCCGAAAGGCGTCAGACCCTTAAAACCAGAGAGGGTCAGACCGCTTTTAGGATTGGCTGTAAAAAGAAAAGTCTAGTTTTCTCGGGCCGTTCCGGTCAACCTGGTGGAAATCCAGTTCGGTGCGAAACGCTGGTTCATGCACGCCAATCGGGGATGCAACTGGACTGCCGTTTCAATTCCAGTCCAATTGCATAAGAATATCGAAGTTGAAAAAGCAGTCTGCTTCGAACGCGGGGCTGCCTGTGCGTTGTTTTGAATCTGAAAGTTCAGGATCCACCGGAATGATGAAAATCGCAAGTTTTGACAGGCTGATTCTGTTGGTCATCGCAATGGCTTTGGTCGCTTCGCCATTTATGGCGGTCTTGGTTGGCCAGGAGAAAACTGCAGAGAAGGGAGCGAATGCCACGCAAGACGGGGCTGACGCCGACAAACTGGCGACTCTTCATGGAAAAGTGAAATTGGCCGAGAAATGGCAAACGTCCTTGAAGGTGGAAGAGTTGGCTTTGCAACTGACCGAAAACATCATGATGGACGAACCACCGATTCCGGAAAACTGGAACGAGCTGGCCTCCGAAGCACAGCAAAAATGGTGGGACACGTTCGAGGCTTCCGAAGCTGGCAAGAAATTTATCGCGACTCAGGAGGAGCGCTTCAAGAATCGGCGGCAATTCGACGTTCGGGTCGGTGCGGATGGAGCGTTCACGGTCTTCGACGTTCCGCCTGGAATTTGGGATTTGCGTGGTTTCATTCGCAAGGAAATCGAACCGTACGAAATGCTTTTCGAAGTCTACGGCGAACTGGAAATCGAAGACGCCATCGATGAAATCAAACTCGGTGAAATGGCCGTCAGGGCAACGCCTTTGTTTAAGGAAGGGGACGCAGTGCCGAGTCCGGAAATGCCGTCGCTGTCCGGGCCGATTAAACTGGAATCGTTTCGTGGCAAGTATGTGATGTTGACGTTTTGGTCAGCCGATTTGCCGACGTCCAGCTTTTTCCAGAAGAATGTACAGGCCACTGCAAAGGCCGTCGGCGCGAAACATGAACTGCAAGTTGTATCGATTGGAATGGATCAGGACGCTGAAGCGGCGAAGGCATTCCTGAAGGAAAACGGATCCATCGGAGCCTATGCCGAAACGACCCTCGAGGGTGAGATCGTCGAGGAGTTTGGCGTTCGCGCGATTCCGTATCTGATGCTGATCAACCCGGAAGGGAAGATCATGATGAGCGACCAGGCGATGGGAATTGCACTAAGGACAAGCGGTTTGGAAATGGCAGAGATAGTGACCCGAAAAATCGAAGGACGCGAAATTCCGGCACCTCCTGCTCCACCGGTAACTGCAGACGACAAATAGCATAGCTAGACGCCAATTGCGTTATTGGTCGTTGATCGCCCAGTTTTGGCCTTCTTCCTGAACCAGTTGCGCCCAGAAGGGGTGTTTTCGGTCGGCACGCCTTCGCACGTCTTCCAGCATGACTCGGCGGGAAGGCTGGACAAAGTCCTTGAACGATCCTCGTCCGTTGATTTCCACTTTTTGATCCATGTTCATGAATTCGGGCGACAGATTCAATGTCGCCCGTTTGCCCAATCCCAGGCTCGGACCAAGGTTGAATGAATTTGGCTGGCTGGCTTTTCGCATTGCCGAAAGATTAAATGGCTTTGGACGATTTTGGTCTCGCCAGTCGTTGGCCAACATCATGCGGTCATCGGGAAACCCCTCGACTTCGTAGAACCAAAATCGATTGTCCCACGGGCGCAGTGCATCAAAATCAAGTTCGAAATCCTCACCCAATCGCGGCCAAAAGCGATTTTGCAACAGTGCCCATTTGAAAATCGACTCTTGTTCTTCCGGGAAGATTTCGTTCAACCGGCCGTTGTACCAGACAACAGTGCAGCGATTGAGGCGCGTGTTGGACTGCAACCATTCATTCCAAACCAACAAAGAACGCGGAACAGTATC
>JAYVKA010000535.1:0-6778 GCA_043768885.1 Planctomycetota bacterium | reverse complement strand
TGCCGGTGTACTTTTGGGCTTCGGAGAGACTGAGGAATGGTTCTATCATTTGGGAGTGGGGGACTGAGCTTGCACAGTCTAGTGCGGTCATGCCAAGGCGACAAGCAAATTGACTTGCCAAGTCAACGGACATGGCGTGTACGCGCTATTTGCACGGCAACTCAGTCATGAACACAAAACTTGCTCGGCAGTTTGCACGGCAAAGCCACGTCACCGCCACACAAAACCATTCATGGCTCGGCAGCAGCGTCGCGGCAGGTTGAACCCGACTTGTGTTCAAAGCCTAGGCATTCGCACGACCGTCGCGAGGCAAGAACGCGGCAACACGAGTCAATACCGAGCAGGCAAACAGCCTTGAACAAAGCAAACTGACGCGTGGTGCACGGCAATCGAACGCGTCATTGGCAAGGCAGCAACGCGGCGAATGACCCGGCATGCTGTCATGGCAATCGCATGGCAATCACGTCACGGCCCGGTTCGGCAACCTTGCCCAGCCGCTCGAAGCCGTGAACGGGGGACAGGGGAGTAGCGAAGTCCGGTCGCACCGCGTACCGAACGAAGCGAATCAACTGGCCAGCGGAACGGCACCGGCTTGCATCTTGTAGCAAGCCAAATAAAACCGGCTGGGCAAGGTCACAAGTATGCGAGCATAAAAAAAGCCGCAGGCACCCGAGTGGGTAACCACGGCATTTTCGAGTGATCGATCAGGCGACGAAGATCGCATCCTTCAGGACGAAACGGATCAAATCGTTACAGGAATCGAACTTGCGAATGTCGAGGGTGTCGATGTTTCGCAGTGAGGTCATTCGAACGTCAACGAAGAAGTATTCGTTGGCGATTTGTACGATCGGGAGGACTTGAGCTTTCGATGGATCGGATTGGCATTCGATCGCTGCCTCGATCCAGTTTTTCACGGTTTCAGTCATGAGATTTGGGGGAAAAGATAAAAATGCCCTCGGTCATCGCAGTGCGCGATCAAGGGCTTGGGTGCCGGTGATGTTGGCTAATAGTCAGAAGGGAAGAGTGCGGTAATCGCCCCGCCTTCACCATCTTCGATGAACCACAGTGGTTCGCTACTGCCTTCGACGACAAATGATTGAACGTAGTCGAGCCCGTCTTGCTTTTTAGCAAAGAGGATCAACTGATGCAGGCAAGCCATAATCACGCTATGTGGAATCTTGCGAGCAACGGCTGTCGTTGCGACAAACGGCTTGTTGTCGGGAAAGAAACTGTAAGACGAACGTGGATCATCCAGCGCGATCTCCTGAGGTCGATGATCGATTTGAACTTTTCCGCCTTTCATTCCAACGAAAAAACGTGGAATGGCTTCGATTGCCGATAGGGTAGTCTGTGTGGTGTTCGCCGGTGATGAAGTTGTTTTTGAATCAAAAGTCATGATAGAGTTGGAAAGAAATAACGATTCATGCCAAATCTCGGAAACAGGCCTCCGAAATTTAGTGTATTTGAATGTCGCCAGAAGCGTCGTGGCGGCTTGGCACTACGTTGCCGTAAGCGTCCTGATGACTGTCGTCGCCAAGCGTGCAGTAGCCTGCTCGAATTAAGTCGGATGCCATGCGTCCATAGCTTCCTTGCAGATGCCAGACAGTGCCCGAATCGATGAGTTGTTGAAAGAATCCAATCGTTTGCTGTTCGTCCAGATCACCGCTCTCGAAGTCGATCATCATCGATACGAGGTCAGCGTGGTTTGTTGAGTCGATACTCATTTTGAAGAGGGGAATGAAATAGAAATGCTTCGCGTAAATGCGTAGCGAAAGAAAGACAGAGCCATGTTGGCTATCTTGGGTGGGGCACGAGCCATAGTTCGATGGGGAAAGTAAATAAAGCACTCTTGCAGTGATTCTGCGAAGTGTGACTTGGCCCCAATGAGCCGCACGCCGGCTAGTCAAGATCGCGAGTGGGGGAGTGGCGCCCCGGTTGCAGCTGGCTCGCAGTGCCAGCGCCAACCGTTGGGTGTGCCACTACAGCGAGCTGGTCTTGACGGCCGGATCGGCGAATTACAATGCGGCACACACGAGCAAAGAAAAAGAAAGTTGACTACCGCAATTCATCGGATTCGAGTGGAGGTTGGCCGGGGCCTCGAACTCGCAAAATGACAACACGATTGCCATCGACCAAATAAATCAGCCTATACGTTCGACCTCTTCTTGTTTTGAAAAGGGACTGATAAAGCAGTTCGCCAAGCAATTCACTTTCGGGTGCTTTGCCCATCGAATCGTAGTCGGTCTTCAAGCGTTCAAAATTAGCATCAAGGGCATCCAGCCAAGCAAGGGCACCGCGTGGAGAACGCGAACGTAGCCATTCAAAAATATGATCCGTGTCCATTGCCGCGCGAGGCATGACAACGATGCTGGCACTTTTGGGCATTACCCGCCTGACACCTTTGATCGAAGGCGGGCTGAGATGTCCGCTGGGCTAGTCCCTTGAACCCCGTTTCGATAGTCATTCAGGGAGGCCTGGACGGCTTGAGCGTCTTCTGCTTGTTGCTGCGGATCAGGAAAGGCGAGCCGCCATTCGTCAAACAGCTCGTCCAGTGTCAGCCGGTTACCTGTTGCCGTGATTCGCGATAAGGCAAACTCGCGAAATTGGTCGAGTTGGTCGGAAATTTGGCTCATTTGTTTCTCCTGCCGATTGGGTTTCGCGAATCGCGTTAAAACGCGTGCAGTAAGTTTATTTTAGCTGCGAGATTTTTCTGAGACAGTCTCAGGACACTTTGGTTTTGAAAAAGTCGGCGTGAATCAAGGCGATCATGTCGTGAACGGTTTTGAGTTTGGACAGATCGAGTTCAACGAGTTGCTTAAGGATGGCGGAAATCAACGATTGCTTGGGATTTATTGTTGCTGAAGCAAAGCACCCCGCTTTTTGCTGACACGGGCAATTTTCGGTCAAATCAAAATCGTCAAAATGGCCTGTTTTGCCTGCGTTTTTTGATGATTTTCCGTTTTTGGAAGTAGGGACTGAAAATCCATGTGTCGGCGGTTCGACCCCGCCCCTGACCACTCCGCACAGGATCGCTTCAAGACGATTTTTCAGTGCAGAATCTCGCAAGAACCCCGGCGTTTCCGGGGTCCTACTTTTGGCGTTCGAATTCGCTTTCATCGCACCTGATTCCAGATTCGATGTTTCCTCCGAGTCCGAAAAACACCCATTTCGCATCGGGCGCGCTGCATATGCGCTGTACCCCCCGTTGGTAGGATCAATTGCGGACGCTCCATGGCTTGAATTCAACGGCATGGTCCCCAGCATCGGCTGGACAAGGTCAACGGCCCCATTTCGATCGTCCGGAAATAGGCGATCCGCGGAACAAAACCGGGTTCGCGTTCAGTATGTTTTGGACGTGGCCCGGAAGATCATTCAACAGGAACCAGACAAGCCAGATTATCTCGATGCATTGGCGTGTCATGTACACACGGTTGCCAGTATTGAATACGGTCTTGAAAACCATCGAGCGGCCCGTCAACTGGCCGGCAAATGCGTCGCGCAAGCCGATTCGTTGGTCGCGGAGTGTCCGGACAAACCGGCGTATGCCGAACACGTTGTCGCAGGTTCCTGCGTGTTTGCGTCAGTCGCTCTCCCGACCACGGCGCTTTCCAGTTGGATCGTGATGCAATCGCCGAAACTTTCGAGACGAATCGAAAGAAGTATGGGGATCCAGAACCCGAAAACAACTAGCGTTATGGCAGCAAAAATAACCAGCGGTCGGTACGATCATCCGAGTCCTGTTCCGACAATATTGCCAATTGATTGCAACACACCAGGTTTTCGCATTCAAATTCCGGTTGTGAGGGTTGTTTCAGCCGGGCCTCGATAATGCCTGAGTTGCCAAATAACAGTCCGGTTCTTTAGCTTTTTTCATCCGGACTGTCGCGAGCCTTTCATCGCGATTCATCCATCCGAAATCAAACGTCCTGGGCAGAACCGGCGTTTTTGGCCGATAGCAACTGAGGCCCGGACGCATGGATCCAAAGTCGTGCGAGGCCCCGGACTGCTTTCGTCGGTTTACCACATTACGATTCGTTCCATGGCCGTCAATTTGATTGGCAATGAAAGCGATTCTCCAACAATTTTCTTTGTCAGTTCTATCACTTCTCATTGCGACTGCTTCTGAATGACCGACCATCCGAAGTTTACGCTGCCTGTCTTGGCAAGTGAGGCAGGACGATTCGATTATCCGTATTGGAAAACGGGTGAAAGGACAGGGCAAGACGAGCTGTTCGACTTTTTCGAAGCCCGCCCCAAGGCGATCGATTCAGGTGAATACGATTATCAGCTGGTTACTCCGCGCGATAACATCGACGCGATGCGAAAGCAGGTTTCCATTTCACGCATTGCCGGCAGGTCCGCAGCAGCAAACCAGTTGAGCCATCCTTTGATCCTGCCATTGGTTGACGCCGAGTTGGATCGGCCGCCGTTTTTTTGGGTCGAGCCGCGATTGCGTTTCCCAAATCTGGTCCAGGTTCTGGAGGAATTTCAATTGACAGTTTCCTCGACGATCTGGATTATCCGACAGGTCAGCCAGGCGATCCTGATTGCCCACGACCAGCTGCGAACCCTCTCCGCACTGGAACCATCGCAGATTCATGTTTCCCCGGCAGGTCGCGTTATCATCGGCGGCCTCGACGTTTCGGTTCCGTTTGGTCAGCCATTTGATGCAACTATCGCCGACTGCAATCAACCCGCCAATCAAGGCGCCCGAGAAAAGCTGATGTCGGGGCCGGAAGTCGATCTTGCCAATTTCGGCAGGCTGATTCAATGGATGATCGACCGAACCGGGGCCGAATCGATGCGCAGCCCGATTGTGGACCGGCTGGCTGGATTGGCCGCGCAAGCCATGGATTCACCCTCAGCACGATATGCCGAGGGGCTCGCTTTGTCAGGCCGGATTCTGGATGGGATCATCAATCTTGAACTTGAAAACGTGATGAATGACCGGCCCTTTGGAAAGGTTGCCTGATACGGGTCAGGCGAATTCCAGTCGCTTCATCACGATTGCCAGATGATGGGTTGTGTGGCCTGCGATCACACAGGCAGCCGCCCTGGCCGAGAGCTGTTTGCCATCGACCGAGCCCTTTTGTGCCAATTGGTCGCTCGTCATTCGCGAGAACATCGTTACATTTGCAATTCGCATGGCGACCCATTCCCGAAACAATACACCCGCCGACGCGTCGGCGTAACGCATTCCCTGGACGATCATCCCTTCGTCGAAGCCTGGCAATTCGGTTTTGTCTCCGGCAGCAATTCTCGCCGCCCGGTAACCGAACACCCGCTCGCAATCAACGAGATGACCGAGAACCTGACTGAGGGACCATGTATACGGAGCGTGAACGGTCGCTGCCGTTTCGTTGTCCATGTCTGCGAACAAATCGCGCAGGATATCGACTTGCTCGACCAGTCCTTGTCCGCATTTCCCTGGCGGCACAAGTGAGATGTACTTTTGAAAATACTCCATGTACTCGCCGGACTCCGGCGAGGCGATAGCTGTGGCTTTCGGCAGACTCAGGATCACGCCCGCCGTCAATTCGTTTTTTTCGAGATTTGCCGATGAACTATTCATTGCATCCGTCCTTTTTTTGTTTGTTGATAGTATCTGGTTTCCGATACAGAATTTGGTCAATCGTGGCTGAGTTCGCATAGTCGTTTAACCGTCAGCCGAAGGCGTACGTTTTTGCGATTCGCGTACGCCTTCGGCTGACGGTTCAACGAGATTTTCCTTGATCAAAAACCAGGTGATGACCGGCTAAACAGTCCTTGGCAACTGCACCGGCTGCCCGGCCCATTCGCATAGCATCTCAAACTGTTTTGAAAAATCGTGAACGTCCGTCCCTTGCGGTGACTTGAAAAAACACGACAACCAACCCAGCTCGCCGGCTTCTCCGCGTCGCGCCGCGAGTTCCGTGAACCGCGCCAGGTCCAGCAACAACGGTGCAGCCAGAATCGAATCACAACCCTGCCAGGTAAACTGCATCGTCATCGGAGTGCCGAGGAAACCCCGAAAATGGATGTGGTCCCAGGCTGTTTTCCAGTCCCCCAACGATCGAATGTATTCGATGCTGATGTGGGTCTGGGGCGAGTAGCCCATGATTTCGCGCAACAAATGATCCTTGCTCGCAACCTTCGTCGCCTTGTTGGCCGGGTCGTTCAAAACCTGACCGTCCATGTTTCCAATAATGTTGTGCCCGACCCAGCTCATCACGTCGAGGTTCCGATGGGAGAACATCGGAGCAAGAACACTCTTCAAAAGCGTCTCTCCGGTCTTGGCGTCACGCCCGACATGACATACTCCTCGAGCCAACGCCAATTCGCGGAGGGCAGGGAGATTGCTTCCGATCGATGGCGTAAAGTTCACGTAGCTAAGCCCCGCGTCAATCGCGGCGAGGGCATAAACGACACTGGGAGGCAACGAAAATTCGGGATCGTCCAACCGATCCTCCAGCAAATTCCATGTTTCAGGAATCATTTCCGTCGCCGACGAGTGCGGTTCGGTCGAGGCGACGTTGACTACCACCATTCGCGGCAGGGTTTTTCGCGAGCAGAAATCGGCCCAGTCGGCCTGGATCTGCCGAACAGTTTCGCGAACCGTCGTGGATGGAATTGGAAATCCCGGATCAGCCACTCCCTCAATCGTGGCCCCGCCGCTTTTCATGGTTCCCGGACGGATTTCGCGATCGATTTCGTCCAGTTCCGCACTGACTTGCTCGACAATTCGGCGATCAATGGCGCGGCTCGCGTCGGCCAATTGAAAAGCCTGGCTGGTAAGTGT
>JAYVKA010000534.1:0-2057 GCA_043768885.1 Planctomycetota bacterium | reverse complement strand
TCGCCGGACTTGTTTTGCTGGCTGGAAGAATCACTCTCGTCACCGGACTGTTTGCCTTGCGATTTGTTACTGTCCGATTTTTGTTGGCCGGACTTGCTGTCGCCGGATTTACCGCCTGGTTGTTTGCCGCCGGATTCACTGCCGGGAGATTGTTTGCCGTTTCCCTTGTCGCCACCCGGAGTCCCGCCCGGTCCGGTTTGCGAATTGCCGGAATTCGATTGAGGCGGGTTCGATTGATCGTTTTGCGAATTGTCGCGAACAGGTTGCGGGTTGGACTTGCCGGAGTCCTGTTTGCCCGAGCCCTGTGCCTGGTTGGTTGCGGATTGCGGATTCTCACCTTGCTGGGTGCCATCTTTGCCAAAAGCGAGTTTGCTGGGGTCGCGGGGCCGGCTGGTCAGCCAGGCAACGGCGTTCTCCATTCGACTGCCAAGGTTCGGGCGGGGAACAAGCAGTGTCAAAATCGCTGCACAAATTGCGACTGTGATTCCCGCCGTCAGCCAACGGCGCGGCAAGTCATCGGGCATATCCAGTTTTCGTTTCAGCAAATACCGCTGAAGACCAAGCAAACTGGTCAACGTCATCAGCGACATTGCTGCGGCGATAAAGAGGGCAAACAAAGTCGAGACCCAGAAATATCCCCAGTCCGCATCGGGCTGAACGAACAGCTGCCCGATTCCAAACACGGCCAGCGCGCCGATCGAGAAATAGAGTGACCAGATTCCTGGAACGTTGCGGCGTTTGCCTTTGGCGGTGAAAGCCTTGATCAGGTTTCCAGCCTGGGCATCGGAAGCCGTTTCGTCGATCGGATCGTCTTCGGCCTTGGTATCCGTGTCGATATGTTCTGTCGGAGGAACGGGCTGGTTCGACTCTTTCCCTGAAAGATGCAGTCGTCGCCTGGCCAGTTCAATCAACCCCACGGCTGACACGTCCCGGCTCTCGTCAATCACCGTCGCGTCCCAGGTCAGACGATCCGACAGCCACAGGATCAACAATACGAAAGCGATCAACATCACGGGAAACAACGGGCCACCCTCGATCAAGGTCAGGCTGACAAAGATCGCGGCCAAGGCCAGGGGCACGCCAAAAATGAAGGACCGTTCGCGGCTGGACTCGATCGAAATGCGACTGACCAGAACCGCCGCACCGGTGAACAGCCCGAACACCCAACAGAGCCTGGCGATATGTGGACCGCGGTAAAAGACTTCGATCAGAAACCAGACCACGCTGCCGACCATCAACATGATCAACAGCGGGCCCACGATTTCCAACAGGCTCCCGCTCAGCGATTTTTCGGATTGCTTGTTCAAGTGCAAGTTGCCGGACATTGCCGGACGAACGAGTCAGATCCAGTTACCACAAGTTGTGCAACCCGATCATACCTGAAGAGCGTGCCTGCCGATCACTATTTGGGGGACGATTTCACGGTTGCCTTGTTAATTTTAACTTCGGCCTTGGGCCGGTCACTAGCGGCAGTCGGCACTTCACCGATTTTTTTCACAACTTCCAGGCTGGCTTCGTCTACTGCTTTGCCGAAAGCCGTGTAGTTCTTGTCCAGGTGCGTGTGGGTGCCGAGGCAAATGTAAAACTGGCTGCCCGCCGAATTTGGATTCTGGCTACGCGCCATCGACAGTACACCGGCAACGTGTTTCATGTCGTTGAACTCGGCATTGACTTGATAGCCGGGACCGCCGGTGCCGGTCCCGTCCGGGCAGCCACCCTGAATCATGAAACCCTTGATGACGCGATGAAAAATCAGTCCGTCATAAAAACCACAGCGTGCCAGGCCAATCATGTTCTTGCAATGATTGGGAGCGACATCGGAAGCCAGCTCCAGCTGAATTTTTCCCTCGGTAGTATCCAGTTCAACCGTGTATTTGTTTTTTTTGAAATCCACATCGGCGATCGCTTTGTCCACGTCGGCGCGTTTACTCATCTATCCAGTCCTTCAAATTTTGTTCGACGATACCAAACCCGAATGATAATGGTGACTGCCGGATGATGACAGGTGTACCGATCGGGGCGAAATGGCGCAGCTTCCCAAATCGCGGGCCTCATCT
>JAYVKA010000533.1:0-2896 GCA_043768885.1 Planctomycetota bacterium | reverse complement strand
CGAACGTTTGGCGGGGGGCGAGAGTGCTTCGCCTGTGTTCGCTGACGGAAAGATTCACATCACCAACGAAAAAGGGAAGACGTGGGTGATCCGACCAAGTCGCGAAAAGCTTGAGGTGGTCGCTACCAGTCAATTGGGTGACGAGATGTTCGCGTCGATGGCGGTTGTCGGAAACCAGATTTTTATGCGGGTGGCCGACAAGTCGTCGGGCGAGCGGAAAGAAAAACTGTTCTGCATTGGTACGAAAGCCGAGGGTCAGCCTTCCGGCGAGTAGTGTGCATTTTTAATCGTGGCTGGGGCAGCTTGCCCCGGCTTTTCTGCTTCGGCTGGAAGGCAAAGCCACATTGAGCGATCTCTCTGCGCTTCGAAAAAACTAGCTTGAACGCTGCACGTATCGCACCGGGAAGATCATCGTAAGAAGCCAGACGAAAACGGCCGACGCGGCGACCAATCCGAGTGCCACTGCACTGATCGCAAGTAGCGGAGCGAACAAAGTGAGAACGTTTTCTGCCAGTTTGTTGGAATCGAGCCGGAACGCAGCGACGATTACGACAGTTGCCGCGAACAGCAAACTCCCCACCAGAATTGCCCCGCGCATTGCACCGTGATAATCGCTGTGGCTGGGAGCCATGTGAGCTCCGACGCACGTGATCAGATACGCGAAGATCCAGAATCGTGGTTGCGAGAGGCTGCTGACGGAAAACTGTGCCGCGAGTGAGCCGAGCACAGCCTTCACCGCGGCCCCGGCGTCCGGGTCCGCGCTGGTGGCTTGAACGGCCGAAAAAATCGCCGTCATCGCGCTCTGATAGAAGAGCAGCGTCAGACCGAGCAACACAATCGAGCCGCCAATCAATGGTGCCGTACCGATAAACACGTTCCCCGCCTCCTCGAACAGATTCCCCCGTCGGTAACTGTGGCGAACGAAACCCAGGCGGCCTTCCTTTACATCCGGATCGAACAGCTGAATCTCGTCGATCCGGTGCCGAAACAGCAGACACATTGCCGCGTGGCTCAGTTCGTGGATCGGGGTTCCCAACCAGCCCGTCACCAGCACACTTCGCCAGCCGAACCGCGTCGCCAAACGGGACTGGATAAAATGCTCCAGGTAATGGACCGCAACCGCAAATACGGCCAGCGGCAACAGGACGATGGCCCAAAAAGTCAGGCTTGCGACCAGGCTGGTTTGGACGATCTCCACAGACGTACGCTCGCAACAGTTTCCAGGGTGTCAGACGGACTCCCAATACATACCCGATCTGCCAAAAGTTTGCCACATCACTGGGACAAGTCGTTCGAATGCCGTCTGCCAAGGCTGGATATTTTGCGATTCAGTTGATAACCTGCAACAACAGGTATTGACCCGACCCGTCGCCCAAACCGAACCCACCACATGAACAAGCCGCCGCTGACCCGGATTCCCCGTGAACAGGTGCCCGAAGGGGAAGTCCTCTGCAAGTACTGCACGGCCAAGTGTTGCAAATATTTTGCCTTGCCCATGGAAACTCCGGAGGACGAAAGCGACTTCGATTTCATGCGATGGTATTTGTTGCATGACCGTGCGACCGTCTTTATCGAAGACGACACGTGGTACATCCTCGTGCAGACCGTTTGCAAGCACCTGCAATCCGACAACATGTGCGGCATTTACGAAACCCGGCCGCAGATTTGCCGCGATTACTCGACGGACAACTGCGAGTACGAAGACCATTTTGTATACGACGGATATTTTGAGCGGCCGGAGCAGGTGCAGGAATACATCGAAGCCCGTTTTCACAACCGCTCGAACAAGCCTTCGTTCCGGACCCGGCGGCCTTCGTCGTTGCCCATCATCCAGTCGAGCGTCACTCACTAAAACGGACTGGCTTTCCCCGCACTTGAATCATTTCCGACCGCAAACTTTTTCGATTGAATCCAAAACCGCATGGCCAAGCAGCTGATTGACGCGCGCACCCTGAAGGGGTTTCGCGATTTCTTGCCCGACCGCATGATGCTCCGGGAGACGATTCTCGAAACGGCCCGGCGCGTTTACCGCTCGTACGGTTTCGCCCCGATCGACACACCAGCCCTCGAGCTGTTCGAAGTCCTTGCGGGAAAGGGAAGCGAAGAGACCGACCGGCAGATGTATCACTTCAAGGATGCCGGCGACCGACACGTTGGAATGCGTTTTGACCTGACAATTCCACTCGCCCGATTTGTCTCACAGCACGCGCACGAAATCGGAATGCCGTTCAAACGCTACCACATGGCGACGGTCTGGCGCGGCGAGGCCCCGCAAGCCGGACGGTTCCGCGAGTTCATGCAATGCGACTTTGACACGATCGGAACGACATCGATCGTCAGCGACATCGAAACCGTGCTGGTCGTGCATGATTTGGTCGCGGCGATCGGAGTCGGCGAGTTTCAAATCCGCGTGAACAACCGAAAGGTGCTGACCGGGTTGCTGAACCGGTTGTCGTTGAAAGAACACTCGACGGCGATTCTCCGCTCGATCGACAAGCTGTCGAAGATCGGCGAGGAAGCGGTCATCGCAGAGATCGTTACGGCGACGGGCTGCAAGAAAGAAGTCGCGGCCGAAGTAGTCAACCTGCTGTCCATCACCGGATCGTGTCGCGACATCCTTGGGCAGATGCCGATGGTGGCGGGGGGCGATCCGCTCGCGCTGGAGGGTGCCCACGAGTTGGAGCAATTGGTGGCCGGAGCGATCGCGGCCGGGGTACCGGAAACTCGCCTGGCGATCGACTTGAGGATTGCCCGCGGCCTCGACTATTACACTGGAACGATCCTCGAGACGTTTCTGGCAGAGCATCCGGGGATCGGCAGCATCTGCTCTGGCGGCCGCTACGACGACTTGACGCAAATGTTTTCCAAAAACCCGATGCCGGGGATCGGAGCGTCG
>JAYVKA010000532.1:0-3161 GCA_043768885.1 Planctomycetota bacterium | reverse complement strand
ATGGAGAGCTTGGGCCTTGTGGGGAATCACCAGGCCCCGACTCCTTTCATCACGCGACCAGAACCTGGCGTGCAGCAACGAATGAATCTCTCCGAATTTTATCAGCCTGGGCGACTGGGGCTTTCCTACGAATTGTTTCCGCCCAAGACTCCAAAAGGCGATCAAATGCTGGCCGAGCAAGTCCAGCAGCTGATGCAGTTCGCGCCTGATTTTATTACCTGCACCTACGGAGCTGGGGGTTCGACGCGGGACAAGACGCTGGAGATATTGAGGCAGGTTCAGCAGGATTGCCGTGTTCCTGTGGCTTCGCATCTCACGGTTGTTGGAAGTACGGTCGATCAACTTCAGGATTATCTCGTGGCGGCCCGGCAACAGGGGATCGACTACATCGTCGCGCTTCGCGGAGACCCGCCTGCCGGATCAGAAAATTTTGAACAGACTGTTGGCGGGTTGCAGTACGCGAACGAGTTGGTGGAACTGGTTCGTCGCGAATTTGGGGACTTTGGAATACTTGTAGCGGGATATCCGGAAACGCACCGGGAAGCGCAAAGCCCGGAGGCGGATATTTTGAATCTTCGCCGAAAAGCCGAAGCCGGTGCTGATGTTATTGTGACCCAGTTATTCTATGATAACGGGGACTTCTTTCGCTTTGTTGACCGTTGTCGTGAAGCGGGAATTACCCGGCCCATCGTGCCTGGAATTTTGCCCGTGACCAGCCTGAAGCAGATTCAGCGAATCACATCGATGTGCGGTGCCCGATTGCCCGACGGTTTCGTGAGTCGGCTGCAACAACAGGACGATGCCGAGTGGCAGTTCAATGTTGGAGTGGAATGGGCGACGAAGCAATGCGAAGAGATGATGACTCAGGGAATTCCGGGAATCCATTTTTACGTCCTGAATCAATCGACTGCCACTTTACAAATTCTTTCAAACCTGAACGCTGAATCTTTGCGGGGAAAATAAATCATGTTTACGTCATTTGTAACGGGTCGATTCACCCGGATGTTGGCAGCCTGTGCCCTGGTTTTCGGAATAGGCTTTGCCGACAACACGCAATGTCAGGCGATTCAGGAGTCAGTCGCTCCCGCAGCGGCTGCGCCACAGGATCCGAAAGCAGGCGAGTCAGCGGGACTGACCGGCGCCGAGGCCAAGGTGATCCCGGAAAACCGGCAGCGTGCGATCGAGTTTCTCGTCAACGAAATGTCGCAACTGACTCCGGGGAAAATTTCCGACAACGCTGCGCTCAAGGACGCCTACAACACGGCGGCTGGTAGCCTGGTGGATGAAAAGGCCGAAGAGAGTCTGGAAATTCTGAAAACAGCGGCGACTGCCAATCCCGACATGCCGCCAGCCAAACTGCTGATGGCCGCCATGTTTTTCGCTGGTGGAAATCCGCAACAGGGCTTTGTGTATCTGGAACAGGCCGCAGTCGATGCGCCTCAATTTCCGCTGGTTTATGTTGCGTTTGCCCGCATCGCGATTTCGCAACAGCGCAAAACAGATGCACGTGTACTGCTTGAAAAATCGACTTCATTGCTCGACTCCGGAAACTGGAGCGAAGCCGTCAAGACTCACCTCACAGACAGCAACCTCGACGCTTCGGCTGACCTTTACCTGCTGGCCAATGAACTTCCCGACGCCCGAAAGACACTGGAAACGATGCTGGAACGAAAACCGGATTATTCGCGGGCGGTGTTGCGATTGGCCGAAGTCGCCTTCAAGGAAGAGAAAATTGATCAGAGCCTGAGCCTGTTGAAGCTTTACAGTACCAACGAAAAAGATGCCCGCGCTCCGGAACTGATGCTTGCCACATTCTTTCAGCGAACCGGAAAACCGGAAGGTGCCGCGAAGTGGATTTTGGACGCCTACGACAAACACCCCGAAGACATCGCGGTGTTGACTGAATACGCAGCGTGGCGAGTGAACAAGGAGGAATTCAACGAAGCCAACCTTGCCCTCGCAAAAATCGAACAACTAGCCGGAAAAATGCCGGTGGCAACACTGCTGAAAGGCAAAATGGCGTTCGCCCAACAGGCTTACGAGCTGGCCGAAAGCCGCTTTGCTGAACTCAACAAACTGGAACCGACCAACGTCGAGATCGCGAACCTTTGGGCCATGTCGCTGGCCGAATCATCCTCGTCGGACAAGCTGGCGATGGCTCTGGAGAAAGCCATGCAAAACATGGAGGCCCAACCACAGAATCCGTTTGCAGCAACCATTTTGGGATGGGTCTATTTTCGCCAAAAGAATTTCGAACAGGCCAACGTCTGGTTTTCCCGCGCCGCGCAGAGTAACAATCTGCCTCCCGAAGCGGCCTATTACTTTGCAAAATTTCTTCAGCACCTGGGAGAAAAGGAAAAGGCCCTGGAGCTGGTCGACGGAGCATTGAAGGCCGAGAATCTATTCCTCTATCGCACCTCGGCGATTACGTTGAAGGCCGTGTTAACCGCTGGCGACCAATCGCTGAAAGCACCGGGCGGAAACAACTGACCGGACGTTTGAAAAAGGATTCAGCACACGGTGAAATCTGACCCGGATTTGGCCAGTCCACGGGGCGCTCTGGGCTCGCCGGGCTCCGACGAAACGCCTGTCGATTCCCACCCGGGAAAGCGGCCGGCTTTGCATCACCGTCACTGGTTCGCCGATGCATGTTTGTTGTTGACGACCCTGATCTGGGGCACCAATATCGTCATCTTTAAGGACGCGATCGGGAAAATGAACCCGTTCGTGTTCAATGCAGTCCGACTGCTCTTTGCTTCACTCGCACTGGGAATCTGCGTTTGGCTGGAAAGCCGTCTGCGCCGAAGAGCCTTTTGGCCCCGTTCCGCAGCCGAGAATCCGATCCCCTGGTTTCGGGTCGCAATTTTCTCGGTGCTGACCGGAATCGTCTACATCGTTTTCTACCTGAACGGAATCATCCTCACTACGGCCGGCAACACGGCTCTGTTGTTGTCGTCGATGCCGATGTGGACGGCAGTCCTGTCGTTTTTCTTTTTGCATGAACGATTGCCCGGAATTGCCTGGCTCGGTTTCGCCATCACGATGATCGGCACCTTGATCGTTACGCTGTTTAGCGCGATGGAAATCAACCTCCTCGACAGCTCCTATCTGTTCGGCAACCTGTTGATGCTGACGGCAGCGTTTAGCTGGGCGACCGCAAC
>JAYVKA010000531.1:0-4015 GCA_043768885.1 Planctomycetota bacterium | reverse complement strand
ATGTTCGGAGCCGTGATATCGAATAGTATTGTTCATCACATACCGAAACCCGAAGCAGTCATTCGGGAAGCAATCCGTGTGACAAAAACTGCTGGTGTTTTGTTTTTTCGCGACTTGCTCCGACCCGCTTTCCAGGCTGAGTTGGAACAGCTGGTCAAGCAATACGCCGGAGATGAATCCGATCACGCACGTCAGTTGTTTGCCGACTCACTTCACGCAGCATTGTCGCTGGAGGAAATTCGGACAATCGTTGTTCAGGCTGGTTTTGAACCCGATTCTGTTCAACAAACCTCAGACCGCCACTGGACCTGGAGCGGGACGAAATAGTCCCAGGCGTGACCAGCGAGAGGTCAAACGGCTTGTCTCGCCGAAAGGAAAAAACGAAAATGAAACAGGTAATTGCAGTCGTGAAACCGTTTCTGGCCGAAAAGGTCATTCGGCGGCTGGAACAAATGCCGTTGCTGAATCTGATCGTCCGCGAGGCCAAAGGATATGGCCGCCAACGAAGCTACCTGGACGAGTATCGGGCGAACGAGTACGCACACGTCTTTGTGGCAAAAGTGGAAATCACGGCCTGGGTGGAGGATGAGCACCTGGAGCAGGCAATTGATGCCATCACCCAGGAATCGCGAACAGGCAGGCTGGGGGACGGAAAGATCCTGGTATTGCCGGTGTCACCTGCTGAAGTCATTTGAGTATTTTCAGTTAACGTCACAATTCGTCCAAAAGGCCCTTTCTGCCGATGGATTTGACGCAGCAGCTTTGCCCAAAGTTGAACGCCAATCGTAAATCTGCGATATTGTGGCTTGGGGCCGCCAAACCACTGAAGCGGTTTCAAAAAAACATTTCTACAAATGGAAAATTGACCGACTGTGATTGAAAGTAACACCCTGATGCAACGGTTTAATCAAAACGGACTTTGCCTGTTGTCAGCCGCAATTCTGCTGGCCATCGGTTGCAATATCGCGATCGCCCAGGAAACGGAGGCTCCGGTGACCGATGTTGATTTCGTACGGGACATCAAACCAATCTTTGAGAATCACTGCATCTCCTGTCACGGTCCGGACAAGGAAGAGAATTTCCGGATCGACAAAATGGATGCGACGATGGGATTCGTCGAACCGGGCGATGCGGAATTCAGCCAGCTTTATGAAGTGCTGGTCAGTACGGATGAAGAAGAGTTAATGCCCCCTCCCGATGAAAAGAATCCGCTCAGCCCAAACCAGATTTCGTTGGTCAAGACCTGGATTGAATCAGGTGCGAATTGGCCATCCACTGTTTCGTTTGTGGTTCCGACAAAATCCGACCCAGTAGCGCAGGAACAAGGCAAGGATGGACCGCCTGCAGCTGATGGAGTAACTACCCCCGTTCCTCCGGCCGGGAAACCGCAGAAATCAATCGGTGAACGAATTTGGCTGGCAATCGGTCCGTTACATCCGGCAGCGGTGCATTTGCCGATCGGATTGCTGCTCGGTGCGGGACTATTCGCATTGCTGGGATTACGTGGAAATTTCGTGATGAGCGATTGCGCTTATTACTGCCTGTGGCTGGGAGCACTATCCAGTGTTGTCGCGGCGGCTTTCGGCTGGTCCTATGCGATTCACGAACATCTCGACGCGGATTTCCGAAATCTGTTCGATACCAGTGAAAAAATCTTCCTTCACCGAATTTCCGGAATTGGAGTTTCGTTGTTCGCAATTTTACTTTCGCTTTATGCTTCAGCCGCACGGGCCGCCGATCCGGATGACGGACTGATGTGGAAGCTGGGCGCGATCGCCTTGGCGATTGCTGTTGGTTTCGTTGGTCACACCGGTGGCGAACTGACCTACGGCAAGAACCATTACAAGGAAATTTACGAAATCGTGGACGAGTACACCGGATGGGGTGCGTCTGATGCTGAGGAAAACGGCGCGGGCGGAAACAAGGCTTTTGAAACCAGGCCTCCAGACAAGGATGACAACGCCGCAAACCCAACCGGTCAAACTTCTTCCGAGTCGGGAAACACCGAATCAAACAAGTCATCCGAATCGACCGATGGCGATCAGTCTGGTGACGGTGGAGTAGTCAACGAAACGGTCTGACTTCTCCACCAGGGCGATGAGAATTACTGCGGCTATTCGGCCGGATAAAGTGCCGTCGACAGATATCGCTCGCCCAGATCCGGCAAGACCACAACGATTCGCTTGCCAGCCAACGCTGGCCTTTTGGCAACCGAAATCGCCGCCCATGCTGCAGCTCCGCAACTGATCCCGCAAAACAGACCTTCCATCGTTGCCAATTGGCGGGCCGTCGCAATCGCGTCTTCGTCGCGAACCTGGACAACTTCGTCGATGATGTCCAGGTTCAGGTTGTCCGGAATAAATCCAGCACCAATCCCCTGGATCGTGTGTTTGCCCGGCTGCAGTTTTTCTCCGTTCTTGGCTTGCGTAATCACGGGACTGTTGGCCGGTTCAACGGCGATCGAAATCAGGTTTGGATTCCGCGACTTGAGAACTTCCGAAACGCCCGTGATGGTTCCGCCGGTCCCAACTCCCGCAACAAAAACATCGATCTGGCCATCCGTGTCACGCCAGATTTCTTCGGACGTTGTTTGCCGGTGAATTTCCGGATTGGCCGGGTTTTTGAATTGTTGTGGCATGAACCAGTCCGTATTGGCGTGGGACAATTCTGTCGCTTTTCGGACTGCGCCAGTCATGCCTTCGGCAGCGGGCGTCAAAATGATTTCCGCACCAAGCGCAATCAGAATTCGACGCCGTTCGATTGTCATGCTCTCGGACATTGTGACCTTTAGCTTGTAACCACGCGCGGCACAGACATAGGCCAGCCCGATTCCAGTGTTCCCGCTTGTCGCTTCAATAATGACCGAACCTTCACGAATCAATCCGTCCCGTTCGGCGGCATCGATCATGGCCCGGGCAATCCGGTCTTTGACGCTCCAAAGCGGATTCATGTTCTCGATCTTTCCCACCACTTCTGCATGACAGCCTTTTGTCACCCGGTTAAAACGGACCAGCGGAGTATTGCCGATGCACTGGGTGATATCGTCGCGAATGCCAGCAGGCGATGTTGTCGTGGACATGCGTTGCAATTCCTGTTGCAGGTGTCTGAATCGAAAAATTCTTGCGGACTATTTCGATGCAAAGTCCGCTCGCCAATTCCGTAGACATCCATTGTTGCCGACCCGCCACTGGCGACCAACACCACTTGGTAAATCGATTTTTGCATACGCATTTGCCGAATTGGTATCGCCGAAAACCGCCCTAATCCCTTATTCATAACGACAACCACATCGCCATTTGCCAGCATCGCAGAAAGCCCCGTTTTGGAAACAACCCTCCATCAACAACTGAAAGACCACTATTCCCGGCCGGGTTCTCGCCAGGAAGTTCCACTTGGCCGTTACCGGATCGACGTAGTTCATCGTGGCCGATTGATCGAAATCCAGCACAGCGGACTGGGGGCAATCCGCGACAAGATCCGAAAGCTGTTGACCGAACACAAAGTCGATGTTGTGAAACCGCTCGTGGTTCGCAAGATGCTGGTGCGGCTGGACAAGAAACAGGGGGAAGTCGTCTCGCGCCGCTGGAGCCCCCACCGTGGCGGACAACTGGATGTTTTTCAGGAACTGCTACACTTCGTCACCGTCTTTCCTCATCCCGATTTGCGATTGATCACACCGCTGGTGGAAGTCGAGGAGTTTCGCTATCCGGGACACGGTCGACGACGACGCTGGGGCAAGAACGATTTTGTCGTCCAGGATCGGCAGATGACCGAATGGGTCGATTGCCACGAATACAAAACTGCTTCCGACCTGGCTGGCCTGTTGCCGAAAACCCTTTCAGCGGTATTCCACACAAAGGACCTTGCAGCCGCCATGGAAATCCCGACCTGGCAAGCCCGCCAAATAGCCTGGGTCCTGCGCAAGACCGGAGCCGCGACAGAAATCGGCAAACAGGGAAACAGCATCACATACAAACTTGCCTCGCGCACGAAAAAACGGCTGGCATCCGGTTAA
>JAYVKA010000530.1:0-5623 GCA_043768885.1 Planctomycetota bacterium | reverse complement strand
GATTTTTTCAATGAACTGACACCGGTGAATTTATGGATTCCAGCGACGACACGATTCGAAAAATCTCCTGGCCGGATGTATTTCCCTGGTTGATTCTATTCCGATCCATCCCTGTGGCCGCGAGCATCAGCGTCATGATCCTGGCGTTGATCGGAACCGTCGCGACGCCGGCTGGTTGGTTGCTGAGCGAAGCCGTCTTTGTCCGGCACCAGATGAAAGTTGATGATGCGGTTTTTGCCGAGGCAGTGGAGATGAACAGAAGCCCCTTCCGCGCGGTGTTTGACGCCAGCGAAAAACGGGGCAACTTTATCGAAGTGTTCGGTGCCAAGTTGAGTGGTCCGCGAGCCGTGTTCATGCGTTTGTCCGATCCCTTTCGGCAACTTTTCGAGCTCGATCAGGGTGCCGCCCGTCTGGGATATTATTTTGCTGGCTGTGCCTGGACGCTCGCGGTCTGGGCCCTGATCGGTTGCGGTATCACAAGAATTTGCCTGTTGCGACTGACACGTGACGAATCAGCCGGGCTGGACGATGCGTTCGATTTTGCCTTGCCGAGGTTTACCCATTGCCTGGGAGCGATCGGATTGCCGTTGCTGGGCGTTTTTGTGTTGGTGATACCGGCGATGTTTATCGGATTGCTGATGACCTTTGATCTCGGGTTGGTGGTCGGCGCGTTGTTGTGGGGTTTCGTTTTGATTTGCGCATTGCTGATGACAATCCTGCTGCTGGGGATGTTCTTTTCCTGGCCGTTGGTGATTTCATCCATTTCGGCCGAAAGCCAGAGCCCTCTGGACGCGATCACACGCTGTTTCTCGTACGTGTTCCAGCGGCCGTTTCATTACATTTTTTACGTCTTTGTCAGCGTTATCCTGGGGGGCATTTGCTGGTTGATCGTTGCCCAGCTGGCGACGGGGACGGTCGGGATGGCGCAATGGGCCGGTTCCTGGGGCTCGAATATTGCAAGTGGCGACCGGATGGCACAAATCACGGGATTGAACGAACTGCCGTTTGTTGCAGGAAACGCCACGAACAACGCGGACAAGACTCTCGATTCAGGATTGTTGGTCGTCGGTCGCAGCATCATTTCTTTCTGGAACGGTTTTGTATCAACACTGGCCGTGGCTTTTTTGTACGGTTTGTTTTGGTGCATGTCGTCCTGCGTTTATTTGTTGTTGCGAAAAGACGTGGACGAGGTCGAACTGGACGAAGTCTTTGTTGACGAGCAGTCCCGGGCCTACGACATTCCGCCGCTCAAAACTGACGCGAACGGAATCCCGCAAATTCAGCCACTGGATTCGCCGACCGTCAGGGATTCCGATGTGACTCAACTATTGTAAATCAACCGTCGGTCCAAATTTGTATCGCGTTAATCCCTGTCAGTTTTCAATTCTGAAACAATCTTGGCATCTCTGGATTGCACATGAACTATCTGAATTTGGTCAGTGCGTTGGGTCTGGTTTGCATGGTCCTGATCGCCTGGGGGCTCAGTTCGCGACGGGGGAGTTTTCCGTGGATAACCGTATGGCGTGGTATCTTGTTGCAACTCGTTCTGGCCGCAGTCCTGTTCCAGTCGCAAACCTGGACCTGGGGAGACCGCTTTCCGAACGGCATTCTGTTTTTCGGCTTCGACCAGTTCTTTGCGGCCATCAAAGGCTGGTCTGATCAGGGTGCCGCATTTGTTTTTAAAAGTTATCCTTCGCCGGAAGAAGCGGCGACATTCAGCGATAATCCCCTTTACCTGGTCCACACGTTTGCCTTCGGAGTCATTCCGACGGTGATTTTTTTCGGTGCCCTGATGTCGGTATTGTATTACATCGGAATCATGCAGCGCGTCGTGCAGGGCATGGCGTGGGTCATGCAGCGGACTTTGCGAACAACCGGTCCGGAAAGTCTGGCGGCGGCGGCCAACGTTTTTGTTGGACACACGGAGGCACCGCTGGTGATTCGGCCTTATGTGAGTGGCATGAGCCGCAGTGAGTTGACGGCGCTGATGGTCGGCGGGTTTTCCACGGTTACCGGCGGATTGATGGCTGTTTACGTCAGCTTTGGAGCAAGTGCCGGGCATCTTGTCGTTGCGTCAATTATTTCCGCACCCGCCGCGCTCGTAATCGCCAAGATACTAATTCCGCCCGAAGCCGACGAACTGGAACGCTCGAACGAATCGGTCCGGGCCGGAAGGAGCGAAGCGACGAATATTATTGACGCGGCCGCGACAGGCACAACGGACGGAATCAAGCTGGCCATCAATATCGTCGGAATGCTGATCGCGTTTCTTGCGCTGATTGCGATGTGCGATTCGATCCTGATGGGACTGGGCGAGCTGCTGGAATTGGGCCTCAACAACACTTTCCGGGCGAACAACAAGGTCGATATTTCGTGGTCGTTGGCGGCAATGTTTGGCACCCTGTTCTGGCCTCTGGCATGGGTGATGGGGATCGACTACCGCGAGTGTTTCACCGCAGCCGATTTGCTGGGGACAAAAATGGTGGCCAATGAATTGATCGCGTACAGCGATATGGGAACTGTTTTGAAGGGTATGGAAGCAGACGGCTTCAACCCCGCTGTCGATCCGTATTTGGGCGAGAGGTCAAAGTTGATTCTGACCTACGCGCTCTGCGGGTTTTCCAATTTTGGAGCGATTGGGATTCAACTGGGCGGAATCGGATCGCTCGCGCCCGACAGGCGAACCGATTTGGCCAAACTCGGATTGCGCGCGATGATCGGCGGCATGCTGGCTTGCTGCATGACGGCTTGCATTGCCGGAATGCTGTTCGGGATTCCGGAAGCCATCGTCGCGTGGATGGGTTGAGATTCGATCGCGGCCACTATTTTCACGTGCACTTTAACCACCACCGCTCAAAAGGGGCGGCTGGCTCGGCCGGACGGCCGGAGTTGGTTGATTGGATTTCGCCGGCAACGACAACAAAGGCTGCTGTGAACGCATCGGGCCTGGCGAGCGATAGGTCTGGTCCGCTTCGTTCTTGGGTCCGGCATCCTTTTCACCTGCATCTGTCGGCGTACCAGGAGCATTCGACGGGGCGAATCGGAACTCATTCGGGGTGGGTGCCTGAAACTGGCTGTCGTTCGGAATGAACTGGTTCGTGCTGGGATCGTCAAAACGGTATGCGCCTGTCGCCGTTGCGCCGGATCGAGAAACCAGACTGGAGTTATGAGCCGACCACGGATTGTAGTAGCTCGAATCGGGGCCGGGATTTTGCCAGTTGTAACCGGGGCCATTTCCCACCCCCAACCAACGGTCCAGCCGCTGAACGGGGCGGAATGACCGGGAAGACTGCGCTTCGGCGATTCTTGCATTACCGCAAATTGCGACCAGTAGAAGTGGCAGGAGTATGTTCGTTCCACGCATGATTGGATTCCTTTCCCGATTCAATGCCGTCCATGGTGAAGTGATGGACAATTCCCATTCACTCAACCCCAACATCGAATCGTTACCATGCCGGAAATAACTGTTATTGCGGTCATAATCAGGAATAGGGCAGGGACCTGTTCGGTTTGGAGTGGGCATTCCGGTTGTGCACTGGAAGCATCTGACGTCGTAGCATTCATCCGGTGGCAATAGTTTGCCAATCCGTGCAAACGTAACAGTCGTCAGCGTCGCTCACCAACCAATAAAATTCCAGATTCGGAATGCGACGCGACAGAAACCACAAGAGGACACTGCCGAAGTCCGTTAATGTCCTTTGCGTGTTCTTCCTGTCGATGGAAACGTTGCGTTTCCAGTTTGGCTAGTTCAAGTCTACCAGGATTTCGCGATCGGTCTTGCCCTCGATCTTTCGAGTGATGTCATCCTGTGTGTTGAACTTTTTGTCCGGCCCGGGGCTGCGGAGAATTGCATGGTCCCGTTCGGAATCAAATCGGAGTTCATGACCCCAGGCATCCTTGTAACTGAGGGCAACCATGTTGGCGTCGATCGCGTCGGGCAACACGCCGTCGTGCTTGTCCCGATACATCTCAAACTCACCTGAAACTTCGTTCAGGACGCTAGCCGTCTTGGCAGCGTTTTTCTTGTTGGCCCGGCTGATTTGGGCCATTTCCTGTTCGTGGTGCCTATGGGCCGCCATCATCGACGTTCCGACGACGATTGTCGCCAGGATACCCGTTCCAATCAGGCTGACAATCGTTCCGGCGGTCGCCAATCGTCGCGGTCGTTTCCGTAACGCGATCAGGTTCATCATCAGCGCAAATGGAGAAAGTACCCCGGCCGTCAAAAGGGAAAACAGGCTGAACGGGAATCCGAAGAAGGCCCACCAGTTGAACTCTCTCCGGCGTGGTGGAGTGGTGAAGCCGATGAAAATTGGCTGGCCACAACGTCGATATTCGAATGGTACGTGAAACGCCATCACAGTATCCTCAGGAGATGCAAAACGGGGCCGATCGACCCCCAAACCGTAACTGCTCAACCATTCGAGCCTGCCTGGCGGTTCTTGGAAAAAAATCCCAAAAAGAAGCTTTCCGGTTCCATTTCAGCCAAAAACGGGAAAAATACGCGATTTTATCGGCCGGCAGCAGCCATGATTTTTTGGCTGATGGAATCGTGAAAGACCAACCCCCGGAATGTTAATCGCAACCCGTGCGGAGTCGTTTCAGCCAGCCCAAGATCCATGAATTCGCCGATCATTTTTGGGGCAACCGAAGCCAAGTCCAATCCCGTCGCCGTTTTGAACTCGTCAGCCCGTACTCCCTCCACCATTCGCAAACCGATGCAAAGTATTTCCGCAACACGCTGTACGAGGGGAATCGAATCCGTTTCCCACACGGCATCGCCCGCTTCAACCATCTTCAAATACTGCAACACACTGCGATGCCTGATCGTCCTCACGCCGTTTTCAAAACTCGCAGCGCCCGGGCCAAAGGCCATCCAGGGCGACCCGGTCCAATACATCCGGTTGTGACTGGATCGATGGGATGGGCTTCGGGCAAAACTGGAAATCTCGTATTGCTCCAACCCATGCTCACGGCAAATATCGATCGTTGCTGCATACATGTCGGCCCGAAGGCCTTCGTCGGCGACTTGCCATTGCCCGTGTGTTTTTCGGCTCCAATACGAAGTTCCTTTTTCCCAGGTCAGTTCATAAGCAGACAAATGGTCGGGCACCAATTCGAGCGCGGCGCGAAGGTCTTGCTCCCATTTTTGAATCGTTTCGCCGGGCGTGGCAAAGATCATGTCCATGGAATGACTTCCGAAATTCTGTCTGGCCAGCTCGATCGATGACTTGACCACTTCGGCATCGTGATCACGTTCCAGCAATCGCAACTTCTCTCCAGAAAGCGATTGAACCCCCAGGCTAATTCGGTTGACGCCGATACGAACCAGCTGCTCCGCCACCTCCGCCGTGATGTCCGCCGGGTTGGCTTCGACTGTGCATTCCACTGCTGGATCGGTTTGGAATCGCGAATGGACTGCATGGAACAGTCGGTCCAGTGGTGGACCTGCGAGGTGAGTCGGTGTGCCTCCACCCAGATACAAAGTCTCCAGCGGCGGAAGCGATTCGTTGCGCGCCGCAAGGTCCCGTTCCATTTCGGCAATCGCCGCATCAACGAACCGGTCGATCAAGTAATCCCGGCCGGCGACGAGAGTGAAATTGCAATAGCCGCAGCGATGACG
>JAYVKA010000529.1:0-5791 GCA_043768885.1 Planctomycetota bacterium | reverse complement strand
CGGGCAGTGAGGATGATGTCAGCGCGTTCAAGCATCCCCGCCAACCGTGCCGAATCACCGACCGGTCTTCTCTCCCCCAACGTGGACCGTCGCAAGATTTCGGCGAATTCTTCCACGGAAAGCTCCTTCTCAAGTGCGTAGGTGATCGACATGGGTGGTTTCAATTCAATGCGGAAATTTGCGTAATTCGGGCCAAAACACTTCTGTCGATTTGAACGACATCCCGGCTTTCGCACAAATGGGGAGCCCGGGACTGCCCGCTACGCCATTTTTTTGGAATTCTTGAATACGCCGAATTGAAATCCGGACAATTCGCAGTGACAATACCTGGATTCGAATTTGGGCAGGGCGCAGTTTACTGGCGACATCAAAACATTTTGTGAAACGGAAGGTGGTTCCATGTCGTTTTTCAACCCGAGGCGAACTTTTTTGATCTTGCCTGCCTGGTGTTGGGCAGCCTTTTGTTTCATTTTTGTTTTGATCGCCTGGGCAATTGGGCCGGCGACACACCTGGATGAACCACCAATTGCAGACCGGATCTTTGGCTCCAGAATTTTTGTCACGCGCGACGGTGACAATTTTCGGGTCGTTCCCGCATCCGAAGCCGCAACAACTGTTCCGGTCTGGGCGATTGGCCGCAACATGGTTGTGCAAACTTCCATGTCATACTCGAAAGTATTGCCAGTTGTTCCTGACTTCTATCACCAGAGCAGTGAATTCACCTATGCGCTTGCCGGAGTGGCGCACGGCGAACACTGGAAACCAGAGGCACGCAATCCTTCGAAACTGTCCAGACGTGATTTGCGGCGGGTGAATGCTGTCGTAATTGCCGAACTCAACAATCGCTTTCCGCAAGAAAAATTGGGCGACCAGTTAACGACGCTGCTTGCCGAAGGAACTTCCAGTCAATCGTGGTGGTCGCCACAAAACTGCTTGACAGCATTTGCGCTGTTCTCAATGGCAATTGCCGTAGCTGCGATGATCAGCATGTTTGTGCCAGTTCGAAAGTCCGCTTCCAAGCCAAACACTGAACCGGTCGAGTCGCCCGAAATCGCGATCGTTTCCTGATTTTCCGTCACAGTACATATTTCAGGTTGTGAACGAGGTTACGAGTCCCTCTCTGCGCAACTGCGCGAGGACTCGCTGCCTCGCTCTTTACCCCTACCCGAAAACCAGCCCGTGAGCGGATAATGTACAGCGACGTTCGCGGGTCTGTCGATCAAGTGAAGAATTGATAAACGTCGCCGAGACGCCCCTGGCAACCAGCGCATCGACCTGGTCTTTCATCAGGGCGATCAACGGCGAGAGGACCAGTGTCAGGGACCGCCGGGATGCTTCTTCACCGGCTTCGCGCCCCATAACTATCGCCGGTACCTGGTAACAAAGACTCTTACCCATTCCCGTCGGCATCAGCACCAAAGAATGCTGGCCCGACATGGCTCGATCGATGATCCGCTCCTGATCAGCCCAAAATGCATCGTGACCGAAAACAGTTCGAAGTACCAAGTGTGCAGGCGAAGACATGACGACTCAATCCGGCCTGGCCGGTGCCGGCGTTGAATCGTGACATAGGCTTCCAGCCTGTGATTTCCCGCCAATAGTTTTTCCACAGGCTGGAAGCCTATGCCACGTATTGACCGCAACTTATCGTGGCTTGACTTCAAACCCGTCACGGGTAAAGCCGACCGCATCGAGAGCCCGATAAACTTCGTCGAGAGTTTTTTCGCCGAAATTGGAAATGCTCAGCAAATCCGCGCGGGTCGTATTCAACAGATCACGCACGGTAAAAATGCCACGCTCTTCCAGGCAATTGGTCGTGCGAACAGCCAAGCCGATTTCGGCAGTGCTCAATTCGAGCTTGGCCATCATCGAACGTTGGGCTTCTTCCTGCGGGCTGATGGGAATACGGGTCCGGGCCATGCGATGTCCTTCCTTGGGTGACTTTGTTTTCGCCAACTGGCAAATCAATTCTCCTGATTGCAATCGGGATTACAACGGGGAACCTTGCCGACATGGGTGCGTACTATACCATAGTCAAAATGGATTGCATGCCCCGTTTCGTTCAGAAACGGAAAGCCAATTCAGCAATCCCTGGGACGCTATACTGAACATGGCAGCCCCGAGAAAAACAGCCTCTGACCCGGCCGCCTGATTGCCCCCAAAGCCATTCGCCTCACGCTAGCATTTGCACCCATGTCTTTATCGCCATCCGCCAATTCAATACTCGCTCCACTGAATGAAACCCAGCGGATGGCCGTGCAGACAATCGACGGCCCACTATTGATATTGGCCGGACCGGGCAGTGGAAAAACCCGCGTCATTACTCACCGAATCGCATGGATGATCCATGAAGGGGTCAGTCCGCAAGATATTGTCGCGCTAACGTTTACGAACAAGGCCGCCGACGAAATGCGAAACCGCCTGGCGACGCTGGTCCCCAACACCCACATTTGGGCCGGGACATTTCACAAGTTTTGCTCGCGACTGCTTCGGGTTTATGCCCCACAAGCCGGACTGTCCGAGAACTTCACGATCTATGACATGGACGATTCGCGAAAGTTGCTCAAGCAGGCGATCGCCGTCACCGAACTGGATGTTCGTCACTATTCACCGAACGCCATTGGCTCGGAGATCAGCAACGTCAAAAACCTCGGCGTAATGCCAGACCAGTTTCAACCGCGCCCCGGAAAATACCTCGATACGCTGGTCGCTGACACTTATCCCGTCTATCAGCGGATGTTGCAGAACGCAAACGCGGTGGACTTTGACGATCTGCTGCTGCAGGCCGGACAAGTCCTGACGGAAAATCCCGAACTGCGGGCGGGACTGGACCAGCGCTATTGCCGAATGATGGTCGATGAATACCAGGACACGAATCACGCCCAGTATCAACTGATCCGATTGCTCAATCACGACGTAAGACACCTCGCCGTCACCGGCGATCCCGACCAGTCGATTTACGGATGGCGTGGAGCAAATATCGGCAACATCCTGGAGTTCGAAAAAGACTACCCGGAGGTTCAGGTCGTTCGGCTGGAGCAGAACTATCGCAGCGTGCATCCGATCCTCCACGCCGCGGACCAGCTGATTACGAACAATATGCGGCGCAAGGAAAAAACGCTGCACACGACCCGCTCCGAAGGCGAACCCGTTGCGATGGTCGCTTATCCAAATCCACAGGAAGAAGCCAACGACATCGCCAACCAGATTGCTCTCGAAATCCGGTCAGGACGAAGACGCCCCCTGGACTTTGCGATTTTCTACCGCACGAATTTTCTGTCGCGTTCGCTGGAACACGCCTTGCGGTCTCACGGAATTCCGTATCAGGTCGTCAAGGGACTGGAGTTTTATCAACGGCGCGAGATCAAGGACCTTGTTGCCTGGTTGCATCTGGTCAACAACGAGCGCGACCGAATTGCAGTCGAGCGCGTAATCAATGTGCCGCCACGGAAAATTGGCAAAGTGACGCTGGACCGGCTGCGGCATTGGTCGTTGCAGGCGGCGGGGCGAAGTTTGCTGGACGCATGCCGGATGTCGGGGGGCGTCGAGAAAATCAGCAAGGCCATCGCGGTCCGATTGTCGGCCTTCGTTGCACTGTACGATCGTGTTTGCGAAGCGAAACATTCGGATGTCGGTACGATCATTCGCACGGTGTTGAAGGTGACGGGTTATCGCGAATGGTTAATCGAAGACGGAACCGAAGAAGGACACGAGCGGGCCAACAACGTTGATGAGCTGGTCGCGGCGGCTGATGAATTTGACCGCCAGCATCCCGACGACGGCGGGCTGGAGACTTTTCTGGAACAGGCTGCACTGGTTGGCGACACCGACAGCTGGGAATCCGAATCGGATTTTGTCACGCTTCTGACCATTCATTCGGCCAAGGGCCTGGAATTCCCGTCCGTGTTCATCGTTGGCCTCGAAGACGGAATTTTGCCGCATGAACGAAGCCAAACCAGCGAGGACGAAATCGAGGAAGAACGCCGGGTATTGTTCGTTGGCATCACTCGCGCGATGGACCGCTTGCAATTGAGCCGCTGCATGACCCGTTTCAAAAACGGCAGTTACTGGCCAACGATCGCCAGCCGTTTTCTGATGGAGTTGCCAAGGGAAGCGATGAAAATCTCCGAACCCGGTTTGATGGATGTGATGCAATCGGGCGAAGGTCACGAACCATGGGATGACGACGGTTCCGGTTCCAGCGATGACGAAAGTGAGCCGTGGGACCAGTCGCGCGAAGTTGCCAGTCCATTTGCAGTTTCGGGAAAGACCCAAACGCGACGCAAGGAACTCTCAACGCCGATTCGCGAGTTGCCGGCGATCATGACAGCCGCCCAGCTTCAACAGCAACAAAGTTCATCCGCCTCAGTTCGGGTTTCACCTGACCAGTTTCACGAGGGAACTTGCGTCGAACATCCTGTCTATGGCGAGGGGACCATTGTCGAGCTGAGTGGTTCGGGACCGAAACGAACGGCGACGGTGGAGTTCGCCCGTGATTATGGCAGCCGCAGCTTTCGGCTGTCCCACAGCAACCTCCGCATCGTGAGCGAATGACTTCCACCATTGCCGAAGTTGAAATTGCGATTCAGGGCCTCAAGTTTGAGTGGCCAAAATCGGGATTTCGTTTGGCCATCGACAGTCTGGACATACCGCGCGGCAAGAAAGTCGCGGTGGTCGGCCCCAGCGGCAGCGGCAAGACGACGTTGTTGAACCTGATGGCCGGAATCATTTCGCCGGAGACTGGAGAAATCCGGGTCGCCGGACACGCTGTTCACGAGCTGAGCGACGCGGCCCGACGGCGATTTCGGGTTTCCCAAATCGGCATGGTCTTTCAACAGTTTGAACTCGTTCCGTATCTGAGGGCCGAAGACAACATTCTGTTGCCCTATCTTCTGAATTCCAGTCTGCGACTTGATTCGGCGGTGCGAAGCCGTGCACGCGAGCTGATGAAAGCGACGGGGATTTCCGATCGGGCCAGGAGTTTTCCGGCCGGCATGTCCCAGGGAGAGCAACAGCGTTTGGCACTTTGCCGTGCACTCGTTACTGAACCAACTCTGATCCTTGCCGACGAGCCAACGGGCAACCTCGACAGTGCCAACAAGGTTCGGGTGATCGACTTGATGATGCGCGAAGTCGATTCGCGGAGAATGACGCTCGTAATGGTGACTCACGACACGTCGATGATCGACCGTTTTGACACCGTCTTCGATTTCTCCCAATTCACCAGTCCTGGGGTGGCGCCATGAAAGGCATGGCCTGGCTGGTCTGGCGCTACGTTTGCTTCAATTGGGGCAAGACGGTCGTGTTGGTCTTGTGCCTGTTGCTCGCAGCACTTTTGCCGATCGCCGTTTCGATTTTGTTGCGGCAGTTCAGCCAGCAGATCGTTTCCCGTTCCGAAGCGACGACGGCTGTCGTTGGTCACGCCGGAAGCGGGCTCGACCTGGCATTGCACGCAATCTATTTTCGACGCGGCGTCGATCAGACAATTCCTTTTGCCGAAGCATCCCTGATTCGCGAATCAGGCCTCGCCGCACCAATTCCGTTGTATTGCCGGTTCACCGCCAGGGGATTTCCGCTGGTTGGCACAACAGTCGACTATTTTCCGTATCGCAACCTGCAAATGGAGCAGGGGAGAATGCTGGTTCGACTGGGCGAATGCGTGATTGGAAGTCGCGTTGCAAGAGAACTTGGCTTCGGGCCCGGTGATTTCATTCTGAGTGACCGTGAGAACATCATCGACATCGGCGGCTTGTATCCGTTGAAGTTAAAGATCGCGGGGGTGTTGGCTTCC
>JAYVKA010000528.1:0-12174 GCA_043768885.1 Planctomycetota bacterium | reverse complement strand
CAGGCAACCAGCAACAACCGACGCCCGCCGTACCGCGTCAAACCGTCCGCTCGCACGTCGCCCAAACTGCGGCCTATGAAGCGATGGACAATCCATTCGCAGAAATGGAACAGGATCTGGCACGGCCCCAGCCGCCGGCTGATCGCATCAGCCAAACTCCAGCCCGACCTGAAACACGTCCAGTTGTTCCAAGACAACAACAGCCCCACCCTTCGCAAAGTGTGGTAGGTCAGCAACAACTACCGTTCGGTACTCGCGACAGCGTCTTGGACCGGCAAATGCCCTTGACCGATCTGCATACCGGATTGCCGTCAAGCCAGCGACAGGTTGGCCCACCGCAAAACCAGTTGCGAACTCCAGCCCAGGATGTGAGCTTCGGTCCTTACCCGGAACCCGTCTGGCAAGAAGAAGTCCGGCCCGGCACGGCAGGAAACGACGAACAGCAACGCATGTCAGCCGAAAAAGATTGCGGCGAATTCCGCGAGTTGCTTTTGAACACTCCGATTTCAACAGTGGCACTCGACATCAGCCCGCCCCGCAATCCCCGCAGCGCCGAGTTGAAGCAAACCTTTCGGGATTGGACCGACATCTTCGGCCAGCCTGTTTGCAGCGGAACCCTTGTAGACCTCAAACGCGGTTACGCAATTATCAATACAAACAATGGACTTCAAAAAATTGCCTACGCACGTCTGGGTGAAAATGATCTGGCGGCCATCTCCGAAGCCTGGGAGTTGCCAAAAACATGCCTGGTATCGATTGACCCTTTCGGCGGGCGATGCTGGATGCCGCAAACCATGACTTGGCATGCATCCAACCTTTGCCACAAGCCACTTTACTTTGAAGACGTTCAGCTCGAACGCTATGGCCATTCCGATGGACCCTTCATGCAACCGCTTCGAAGCGGTGCACATTTCCTGGTCAGCCTTGCAACGCTTCCTTACCAAACCGGAATCCATCCACACAACGAGTGCCAATACGCACTTGGATATTACCGCCCTGGCAATTGTGCTCCATGGCTGGGATATCCGGTACCGATTAGCGCCAAGGGAGCAGCCCATCAGGCGGCGTTCCTGGTGGCCGGGGGCTACATTCTGTTCTAAATCTTCCAATCTGATCGGTTCCAACCAGGACAGATCAAACCGAACCAACTCCAGCACGACTGGAGTTTTGATCGCAGTTTGTTGAGAGCGATTGGCATGCGGCTGCGGGAATTTCCTGCAGCCGCTCTTTTTTTGACTGGCAAACTGCCGGTCGCTAACCCAGTCGCTGTCATCCGCCCGTGTTGCATTGCGGCCGCCCGCATAATTCTGTCGGCGCCGAGGCGGGCATTGGCAGACTGCGCCCCGAAACGGATGGCGCGGCGGTAACGCTCAACAGCCGTTCCACTTTGGCAGAGTGGCACTTTGGACATTCCAGCCGTTCATCGCTGTTGCGAACCAGCAATTCAAATTTGTCACGGCAACTTTGGCAATGAAATTCGTACAAGGGCATCTGGTTCGGTTCCCGCAGAGGTTGGGCTAAGTCATTCAACGACTCATGTGATAATATCCAAAGTCCCAAAACCTGCCAACAACTTTTTTGTCTTGATCGATCGGAAACCGTGCCATCGAACCATTCGCAATATCTGAGTTCGGAAGAAGCCAAACGAATGGACCAGATCGCGATCGGTCAGCTGGGCATACCGTCCCTGATTTTGATGGAAAACGCGGGCCTGCGCTGTGCCCAGGAAATTTTGAGCCGATTTACCAGGGCAAGTTTCACGATCCTGTGTGGCCCTGGCAACAATGGCGCGGATGGATTGGTGATCGCCCGACAACTGGCCGTCCTTGGTCGAGCAGTTACGGTGTGGGTTTCCGGAAATCCAGCCTCCACCAGCCCCGAATGTTCGACAAATTGGGTGATCCTGAAACGGCTGAATTTGCCAAACCTGGATTGGAAAATCACACAAAATCAATGCGGATTTCCGGTTGATTTGGGCAACGGATCAGAAGCCGTCATCATCGATGCAATGCTCGGAATTTCGGCCAGGGGAGAACCTCGAAGCCCAATGTCCGACATGATTCAATGGGCAAATCGGCAATCCGCGGTTCGGGTTGCAATCGATGTTCCAACGGGCCTGGACCCGGATTCGGGTGCTCCATCGGAAAACACTTTTCGGTCCGACCTTACGCTTACGATCGAACGCCCCAAAATGTTTGCGGCCAATCCCGATGCGTGCGGGTTCATTGGAGAACTGGTTGTGATACCGTTGGGAATTCCGGAGTGGGTAGTCCGGGCGGCGCGTGACGATTCGAAATGACGATGCCAAATCGGACGAGAGCATCATTCCGGCTGGGCAGTGCTCTCTGCCTGAAAACCTTTCCATTTCATGGCGCGGCGGAATGGTTCGATCCGCAAAACAACTTCGCCATTTTGAAACAGCCGGACTGTTCCGCTGGTTTCGCTAACGGTTACAGCGAGAGCTTCCGTGTTTTTGCTGATGGCGGCGGCGGAAAAGTGACGTGATCCCAAACCGGTAGTCATTGTCAACTCAACGGGTGCCGTGTCGATGATTCGGCAACTCGCTTCGACAGTGCCATCCGAAGCGATCACAAACGCTCCGTCCATTTGCGCGATCTCCTTGATGCTTTCACGCACCCGTACATCAGACAAATTTCGTTCCCGTCGGGGATAACCCTTGACGAGGTCAAAGACGCTGGAGCGAGTTTCCTCAAGGACCTTGCGGTGATCACCAACAATGAAAGCCGTTCCAACCGGTTTCCCTTCGCGCCCTTCGCGACCGATATCGACAGCCAAATCAACAACCAGTTTCAGCGTGTCGAGCGGGACTCTTGTCTCCAGCTTTTTCAAGTCGCGTGCGGTCAGCTTCCCCAGCCGCTCGTTCAACCGAATCACACTGATTGAATCCATCGCTTCGGAATCGAATCCGCTATAGACCGCGACGACTGAGGCACCTGGTTTAACCCACTCCCTTGACACCGCTTCGAGAATAGCCTGGGTCAATCGGTCGGCAACCGTGGCTTCGGGGATTTCCAGCTGAATAATGCCCAATCCGGCAGCGGCGGCACCTGTCAGAACCGCTTCGTGAAAGCTGGTGACAATAACCGGGATCTTGCCCGAATCGGCCGCCAATTCGGCCCAATCCAGCTCCGCATCCAGCAACAAAAGAACAGCCTCCGCCTCGACGGCCCCAGCCAAACTGAATGCAGCAACATAGTACGGCAAAATGGATCGCTGGTCGCGAGTTGAAACCATGGTTTACATTCTGCAGTGCATACGCCAGTTGATTCGGAAAGATCGAGAATTCAAATTTAATTGGCATCACGCGCAATAACAACTGGACGCAATTTGAATTCATCGCGTAGCGGGAAGGTTCGATGTCAAAAGTCCGGCTACGAAAGTTCGAAGTCCACAAGTGACCATTCGCTGCCCCTGAATTCGAAGCGGGGCATGTCGAGTCAGGCCGATACGGTACCCGTTTTGTTAGCGAATCGTTGGCTGCCCGGAACTGTTGGTTGCACTGCGGGAGTCACCAATCTTTTTGTCGAGATACGCCGACCAGGCCCGGACATCCGGTCCAAGCTTTTCGCCTGTGATCAAGGCCAATGATTGGGTGGCCCGCAGCTGAATGGCCGGATCTGCGTCCCTGAGAGCTTTTTGAAGGGGAACCAACGCGTTATTGCCAGGAATCTGGCCAAGTGCCCGAACAGTTGCCAGCCGCACATCGACACTGGAATCGGACTCGAGGATTCTCGCAAGCTCGGGCACGGCCTGATCCGATGACATCGATTTCCAGGCGTGGACAACAGCCAGCCGAACTTTTTCGTCGGGATCGGAGATTGCCCGCCGAAGGACTTCCCAAGTCGAAGGACAATCCAGTTTGGCCAACTGGTTGATCGCTTCCATTCGGTTGATCAGAACCGGCTCGGTCAATGCGACCCGCCCCAGTTCCCGTGCGGCCTCGTTCATGGCGCTGCCACCCTGGGCCCGTGCATCGACAGCAGTTTGGGTCATTTGGCGTTTGCGTTCGAAAACCGAATTCGTAATTTGCTCTTCCTGTTCCCAACGCTCCACGACCCGGGGCGAAAATCTGCCCATTCGCCAAAACACGCCTTCGGCGCATCCAGAACTGAAAATCAATACCGCGATCAAGGCCACTTGCGGAACCGAAATCGGTAACCGGTATTCATCTGTTTTCTTTGCTGACACGTGCCGAATTTCCTTCCGACGGGCATTGGAAAATGATGCGGACCCTAGCAGAAAAAAACCATGGTCTCCATGGCATTTCAGGAATGCTGCCGAGACCACAGCTAGCATGAATTCCGCCGTCTCAACCATTTGGACTGCCTGATGACCCAACAGCATCCCCCAAAACAAAACCCCTCGCAAAAGATGCAAGGGGTTATGTGAATCGCCTGGTCAAACCGGAACTCAAAGATCCGGTGTCGCCCGAAATTTAGGGGTCCAATTCGAGATCCAAATCGTCGTCGTTATCATCCGGACGACTTCGGGGAGCAACAGGAACTGTTTCGATTCGTCGTGTTTGAGCCGTGGGCCGACCGGTTTCGGACTTCTTCGCATCATCGTAATAATGACCGTAGCCGTAACCATATCCGTACCCGGATCCGTAACCGTTGTACGAGTAACCGGCCCTGTATGCACCATAGGTGTACTGGCTGCCGTATCCCGATTGGGCTCCGACGCCATTCACAACAACGCCCACGACGTTTGCTCCCAGGTTTGCGAGGATATCGACGGCCCGTTCAGCACTGATCCGGACGTTCTTCTTGATCCGCATCGACAAAATCACGCCATCGACACGTGCCGCGATTGGGCACGGGTCAGTAACAGCCAACAGTGGAGGCGTATCGATCACGACGAAATCGTATTCGTTTCGCATCTGCTCAATCAGCTGCTTCACCTGGGGCGAAGTGCTCAACTCGGCAGGATTGCTCGGTTTGACGCCGCAAGGCAAAATCGAAAGACCTTCGATTTCCTCGCACTCAAAAACAACGTCTTTCCAAACGCTTTCGCCGCTCAACACAGTCGAGAATCCCTCTTTGGATTCGATGTTGAACATCTGGGCCAACCGGGGACGTCGCATATCGCCATCGACCAGCAAAACCCTTTTGCCCGACTGGGCAATCGACACAGCGACGTTCGCCGCGATCGTCGATTTTCCATCACCCGGAGTTGGGCTGGTGACCTGAATCACGAAACTCTGTCGCTCCTGGGTATTGAAAAACAGAGCCGTCCTAACGGCGCGGAATGACTCACTGGACTGGCAGCGCGGCCTGTGGTGAACACAGACCACGGTATCAATCGGAGATCCATCCAGCTGATATCGTTTGCCCTGGGCAATTACCGGGATATGTCCGATCAAGGGCAAGCCCAGGTGGCGAATGACCTCGTCAGGGTTGTGGAAAGTCTTGTCGGCCAGGTCCACGAGACATCCCAAACCAAATCCCAGCAGCGATCCAATAACTCCACCCAACGCGAGCACAACGGGCAGAATCGGCCAAACCACTTCAGCCTTGTTGGCGGAACGCAGCTCCCGGAAATCAACGCCTTTCGACTGGAAATCGTTGCCAATTACTCCAGTCGGACTGATCTCGGTGATTTTTGCATTCACCTCTTCGCTACGACGAACGATGGCCAGTCTTTGTTCTTCCAGGTCGGTTCGCTGTTGCCGAATATGCTGAACCGTTTGGGCACCGCGCATCGCGTTCTGGTATTCAACCATGTCTTTTTGCAACAGGTCCCCATAGTTCTCGATTTGCTGATCGAGGCCCTGAACATAGTATTGCAGGATCAAGGCGGGATCACGGGTGATCAGACCGCTGAGTTGCTCGGCAGCATATCGCTGGTCTTCAATCATCTTTTTCGTCAGTTCCAACCGGGATTCCAGCGATCGAATTCTCGGGTGCCCCGATCCCAGCTGTGTTCGCTCGCTTTCCAACTCAACCTGAATCTCCATGATCATGCGGAGAGAAGTTTCGCTGGCCCGGAATTCAGCATCATTGGTGGATTTCTCAATGCGGATTTTGTTTCGCTGTTCGAGAACCTGAACCTGGGCTTCGGTCGCGTCAACTCCCATTTCAAGTGCTTCCAGTGCATGGTCCCGTTCGACAGTCAATTCGCTCAGAGTCGACCGCATCAAGGCCAGGTTTTTGTACATGTTCTCAATTGTCATCGAGTATACGTCTGTACCCAGCGCGTTGACCCTCGGCACGGTGTCTTGCCGGTTCAGTTCTTCCATCCGCCGGGTTATGTCGTCGAGGTTCTTCGCAGTTTCAATGGCAATCTGTTTCAAGTGGCTGACCGACTCCGAGGTCTTGTTCGTGTAGGTTTGATCAAGCTCCTGCTGATAGGTTCTAACCAGATGATTCAAAATCGTCGGAGCATCGTTCATATTGGTGGAGATGTACTCCATCTCGTAGTTAAACGGATCTTCCTTGTCGGGAACGACCGTTAGATTTTTCTTGACCAATTCGACAATGGCATCCTTGTCCTGTCCCTCGAACGAAGGCAGTTTGTACAACGCGCCGTCCTGTTTTTCGCCATCAAGACACTTTTCGACGGTGATTTTTTCGTCGATAATTTTGTCGTGCCGCAACGGCAGAATGTCTTCAGCGTTGGGAAGTATTCCTCCCGGTTGCCCAAATCTGTGCAACTGAATATTGATCGGGTTGCGGGGAGCGATCCTGATCTTGGCCGTGCTCTTGTAGAGAATCGGCGTTTGATAGTAGTACAGCACTCCGAGCCCGATTCCCGCCAGCAAGCCAAGGAACACGATCCATTTGCGGCGATCCAATATGCCCCAAAAATCGAAACGGTTCTGAAAAACCATTTCGTCGGCCATTCGAGTGCTAACCGATTGATTGGGTACCGAGAGTGAATCCACGTGAAGGCTTTCGTTCAATGCAACTAAAGATGGCCAATATCCTTGGCGAAGAAAAAGCGGCCTTTCCAGAATCCCTGGCCGACTCGATTTGGTGAGTAGCTACCAATATACGGTGCCCCTCTCAAAGTCTCAATCGCTTAAATGTGCTGCCCGGAATAATTGTTCCTGGGCTGGCCCCGCCGATCGCTGCAATTTGCAGCTTGGCACCTTCCGGCCCGAATTGCGCAATCGGTACAAATCATCGCGATTTTGCCGAAAAAACCAGCCAGCTTTGCCGCGAGTGCCTCGAACCGGCACCCTTCTGCTGTTAATATTCGCAACATGACTACAACCCCGATGATGCAACAATACCACCAGGCCAAAGCGGCCTGTCCCGATGCGATTTTACTGTTTCGCATGGGAGACTTTTACGAGCTGTTTCACGACGACGCAAAAGCCGCCGCGAAACTGCTTGGACTGACCCTGACCAGCCGCGACAAATCGGAAAATCCGATCCCCATGGCCGGGTTTCCGCACCACCAACTGGACTCGTATCTCGCAAAGCTGGTCCGGGCCGGAAAACGTGTCGCCGTTTGCGAACAAGTCGAAGACCCCAAAACCGCCAAGGGAATCGTCCGCCGTGAAATCACGCAAGTCGTTTCGCCGGGAACCGTCACCGATCCAGCCAGTCTCGAACCGGGACAATGCAATTTCCTGGCTTGTCTGATCAGCCATCGTACAGACAACCGGCAACCTGAAACGCCCGATGTTAAAAATGTTGGAGTCTCGTGGGTCGATCTTTCTACCGGAGCGTTTGCGGCGGCCACCCTTTCGCGACAACAGGCAATCGACCTGCTCGAACGAATCAATCCGAGCGAAATTCTTCTTCCCGAAAATCCCGAACCGGCCGATCTCGAACTCGCCCAGGTCAAATCGGTTACGCAGCGACCGAGGTGGTCGTTCGCGCCGGAACGATCACGCGAAACAGTCCAGAAAAAATTTGGCTTGGCAACCATGGAGGGCCTTGGTTTTGGTGAGCAGGATAAACCAGCGATCTCTGCCGCCGGTGCAATCATTGAATATCTTCGTGAAACCCAGTCCGGTTCGCTGGATCACCTGATCACACTTCAGGCATGGCGTTCCGAAGGCTTTGCCGAAATCGATCAGGCAACCTGGCGAAGTCTGGAAGTAACCCGCACACTACGATCCGGCAATCGCGATGGTTCATTGCTGGGAGTGATTGATCACTGCTCGACACCAATGGGCAGCCGCATGCTGGGCCAGTGGCTGACCGAACCGCTGATCGATACGGATTCAATCAATCGCCGCCTGGATGCTGTCACGGAATTTGCGGGCGACTCAAGGCTGCGATCGGACATCCGCGAGCGACTCGGCCGTATTTTTGATCTCGAAAGACTGATCGCACGAATCGTCACGTTGCGATCTTCGCCTCGCGACTTCCGGCAGATCGGCCGAACGCTGACCGAACTTCCAGGCGTCAAAACAAAACTGGCCAGCCGCTCTTCCCGCGAACTGGTTCAGCTGGAAGCCGACCTGGACCTTTGCACGGAACTTCGCAGCGAACTCGAACAGGCAATCTCCGCCGATTGCCCGCCGACAACTGCTAACGGTGGCTTCATCAACGATGGCTATTCCCGGGAACTCGATGAGCTGCGCGACCTCGCGCGAGGCGGTAAACAATGGATCGCGCAGTACCAGCAGAAAATCAGCGAAGAGACCGGCATCTCGTCCCTCAAAGTTGGATTTAACAAGGTTTTCGGCTACTACCTCGAAGTCACCAACCTTCACCAGGCCAAAGTCCCTGACAATTTCATTCGAAAACAAACGTTGAAAAATGTCGAACGATACATTACGCCCGAGCTGAAAGAGTACGAAGAGAAAGTTCTGGCCGCGGACCACCAGGCGATCGAAGTCGAATTGCGGCTGTTCAATCAGCTACGAGAGTTGGCCAGTCAAAACGCTCCACGCCTGATCGGCGTCGCGCAAGTTCTTGCCCGTGTTGATGTCTATGCCGGGCTCGCCGAATTGGCGGTTCGACAAAAGTACTGTCGGCCCGAAGTTGTCGCGGCCCCGATCCTGGCAATCGATTCCGGGCGACATCCGGTGCTGGACATTATCCAGCCACTCGGTGCATTTGTCCCCAACAACACCAGCATGTCCGATGAAGATGGCATGATCCATTTGATTACCGGCCCCAACATGGCCGGTAAAAGCACATACATACGCCAAGTCGCACTGCTCACGTTGATGGCGCAAATCGGAAGTTACGTCCCGGCAAAATCGGCGAGTATAGGTGTGGCCGATCGAATCTTTGCCCGCGTCGGCGCCAGCGACGAACTCTCGCGTGGACAAAGTACTTTCATGGTCGAGATGACCGAGACGGCACGAATTCTGAATACGGCCACCGAACGAAGTCTGATTATCCTGGATGAGATCGGTCGCGGCACCAGCACCTACGACGGAGTTTCACTCGCCTGGGCAATCGCAGAATTCCTGCACGAACACGCGGCCTGTCGAACACTGTTCGCCACGCACTACCACGAGTTGACCCGCTTGGCCGACACGTTTCCCGGCATTCGCAACTACAACGTCAGCATCCGGGAATGGGAAGAAAAAATCGTCTTCCTGCACAAGATCGTTCCTGGGTCGGCTGACAAGAGTTACGGTATCCACGTCGCACGTCTGGCTGGCGTTCCTGACTGGGTCAACCGCCGCGCCCAGCAAATCCTGGACAATCTGGAAAACACCGAGTCCTCATCGGAGGCCCACGACCGAACGCAAAACGCAACCAGTCGCGGAAGCGGCAAACCGGAAATCCAGATGACCCTGTTCGAGATCGCCGACCATCCACTCCTGGAAAAAATCCGCCGCATCGACACCAATCACCTGACGCCAATCACCGCGCTCAAAACGATTTCCGACTGGCAAGAAGAATTGCGCCCCGCAGAAAAATCATCCGCCCGCGGTGCAACTAAATCCGAACAAATCAAAAATCAAATTTCGTAAACCAAAAATCAAATGGGAGTCGGCCGTTAAGCCGGGTTCTGTCTGCGCCGTAACCAATGGCTGCGGCGGAGACGGTCATTTATCTGGGATGCCGGTTGCCCGACACCTCGTGCAGCCTACCCGGAAGTCATAACGCGGCGGGCCGCCGCTGCTCCCTGTTTGGCCTTGCTCCGAATGGGGTTTACCAAGCCGACGGGGTCACCCCCGCCGCTGGTGAGCTCTTACCTCACCGTTTCACCCTTACCCCCAGCCCGACTCCGAAGAATCGAACCAGGCCGGCGGTTTGCTCTCTGTGGCACTTTCCCTGATCTCGCGACCGGTCGGCGTTACCGACCATTCTGCCCTGCGGAGCCCGGACTTTCCTCCAGCCCCGGTTGCCCGGAACCAGCGACCGTCTGGCCGACTCCCAATCTCTCACAGTAACTCCCGGACCCGTTCGTGTGCAAGCAAGTTCGCGATGGCACTCGGACAATTTTCAACCTTACAACGAAGAATAAGCCAGCATCCGCACAGAACAAACCGCCGACTTTTCCGGTCACGCAATTTGGAAACCGCTGGCGAACGAGGAAAAGCGGGCAACGTGCGAGCTATCGGAAATTGAAATCGCAATTTGGATAACCTGACAACCGAAGTATGCGATATCCGATAGCGGCTCTTGCAATCGGTAAACTGGACTTCAAAAGCTGGATACCCGTTATGAAATCAATCGTTTGTGGCCTGGCAGCCCTTCTCGCCGTCGCTTGTTCGTTTTCCACAGCCGATTGCCAACAAACGCCTGGACTTTCGATTCAATCGAGCCGCACCGACAACTACAATCCGGACTCTCCCTGGAGTCACGGCAAAGTCTTCAAGGAATGGATCGGGCACGGTGGCTGGTTTTACAACTGCGATTGCGAAGAAGACAAACGCTTTTCTCCCCACATCAACTGGAAGAGCGTTACCCATTGCGAAAATCGTCGCGGCGGTTTTTCCGTTCTCCGTTCTGACATTCAGGAAGTTCAAACCCGAATTCGCGCCGGGAAATGCCAGGATGTTTGCTGGCCAGTCAACCCGTGCCCGGATTGCTGCGGAGCCGGTTCCAGTGGCGTTTGCGATACCTGCTCGAAATGCGATCAACCTGGGACCAGGCCTTATCCGACTGTGCAGTTAAGTCGTAATTCGGAAAATCAGCAATCCCGGCCAGCGTTTGAATCGGCTTCGCCGATCATCAAGCCGTCCGAAGTTTCGGTTGATTCCCAAAGGACCGGAATGCTGTCGAGCCGCACTTCGCCTTCGATCAAACGCTGATATTTCCGGTCTCCAACAGAACCGCAGGTCCACACCTTGTATCCGGTCATCTGATCGGGCAAAGTGGACGCCTGAAACGAGTCACACCTGTTGGGGAAAAACGTGAGCAACGAAGAGCGTCTAAAGAAACTGGATTTGGAACTGCCACCGGCCCCGAAAGCGATCGGCGTTTACAAGCCCGCTGTCGTCATTGGAAATCTGCTGTTTACTTCGGGACATGGTCCGCTCAATCCGGACGGAACTCTACATACCGGAACTGTCGGAGAGTCGGTGACCCAGGAACAAGGCTACGCCGCCGCAAAACAAACCGGTCTGGCGATTCTGGCCACGGTCCGAAAACAATTGGGCAGCCTCGACCGCGTCAAACGCGTTCTGAAAGTCCTCGGCATGGTCCAGTGTACGGCTGATTTCAAACAACAGCCGGCCGTGATCAACGGCTGCAGTGAACTGTTCGCCCAGGTTTTTGGCGAAGACGCCGGTGTCGGTGCCCGCAGCGCCGTCGGCATGAACGCTCTGCCTGTAAACATGATGGTTGAAGTCGAAGCGATTTTTGAAATCGAATGACAATCGGCTCACCGCTGCAATTGATCACGGAATTTGTCGAATGGCCCTTTCTGAACGGCTCGAAATCGCGAAACGCCATATCCAGTCTTCGCGCGACTATCTGCTGACGCTGCTGGATGGACTGGACGAAGCCGATTGGACGTGGATGCCCAATCCCGCCATCTCGCACATCGCCTGGCAAGTCGGCCATTTGGCGATGGCCCAGTACGGTCTGTGTTTGTTCCGCCAAAGGGGTCGTGCCGACATCGATTCCGATTTGATGTCGGGATCGTTTCGAAAAAAGTTCATGAAAGGAACACATCCGGTTGGCGGCGCGGAGAATTATCCGCCGTCATCCGAAATTCTTTCGGTTCTCGAGGGCATTCACCGGCAAACAATGCTGGAGCTTCCCGATTTCGATGGCGAGCAACTGG
>JAYVKA010000527.1:0-3945 GCA_043768885.1 Planctomycetota bacterium | reverse complement strand
CGCAATACGAATCGGACAAGGCGACGGCGATCAACAACTTTATTACCAACGACTTTATGATGAAGTTGCTGGCCGCCTCCAACGATGGGGCCGACCCGTCAGGGGGAACCGAATCACTGGTCGATCTGGCCTCGGCCAATATCGGGACGATGTTTGGTGCGACGCCGGCTCTGGAAGCTGCGGTGCGGAACGAAGTTGGCACGATCTACTACAACCTCGGATCGGCAAGGAAAGCGGCCGACCAGTTTTCGCTGGCATTGGACTTGTGGGAGAGTGCGGTAGGGCCAGACCATCCTGACACGTTGAAGGCTGTCAACAATCTTGCCCAATGCCAAGTGATGCTGCAGCAGAATGGTGAAGCAGAGATTCTGTACCAGCGGGCCCTTGCCGGACGATTGAAGGCTCTGGGTGAAGAAAACCCTTTTACGTTGGCGACGATGAATAACCAGGCGGAATTGTTTCGGCGTACCAAACGGATTGATGAGGCGGAAAAACTGTTGCGTCGGGTGGTAATGATTCAACAGCGGGTTTTGGGCGAGAAGGAGAAGAACACGCTAATCTCAATGGCGAACCTGGGATCCCTGTTAATTCAACGCGGCCAGATCGACGAGGCGCTGGAATTGCACCTGAAAGTCTTTGAAGCGACCAGAGAAACGCTTGGGGCGGACCATATTATAACGATGCATGCCGCTTCGCGTGCGGCCCAAACTTTGCATCGGGCGGGGAAACACAACGAGGCGCTGGAAATTCTGCAGCCGGTCCTGAATCAATTTGTGAAACTGCGCGGGACCGATCACGCGGACACAATTGCAACAAGGCGATTGTTGGCGAAAGTGCATTTGGCACTGTCCAATCAAGCTGATGCAGCGGCGCAGCTCGCCCTGGCACTCGATGGAGCGAACCGGCATCCGGAGCAAATGGCCGACACCATCCAGAGGATTCGCCGCGACCTGGATTCGCTGAAATAGTATCTTTGACGAAATGCGGTTTTCTTTCCCGACGTTTTTTGGGTCGCACCCGTACCTTCTTTTGCGGCCCAATTGGTTATCATGTTGCGTTTTAACGAGTCGTTGAAACAAACCCGGCGGTTACTTCCCCAGTGGCAAAATCAGAACCTGCTTCAGTCCAGACTCCAGCAAGTTTGAATCATCCGGTTTTTTGGCCGCCGTTTTTACTGTTGTTGGTTGCGGTTGGATTCAATGTTGCCAACCCTGATTTGTTCGGAGAGTTGATTACAGCCGCCAACGATTGGGTGCTTGCGCATTTTGGGTGGATGTATACGATCTGTGCCTTCTCGGCACTTGTGTTGTGTATTTGGATATCCTTTTCGCCGTTCGGTCGGGTGCGACTGGGTGGAGTCAATGCGAAACCCCTGATGAACCGGTGGAACTGGTTTGCGATCACAATCTGCACGACGATCGCGGTTGGAATTCTGTTTTGGTCAACCGCCGAGCCGGTGACGCATTTTCACAGCCCGCCCGAGTCGTTGGGGATAAAACCCGACAGTCCTGCCTCGGCGAGGTTTTCAATCGCGGCCCTCTATCATCACTGGACGATTACCCCGTATGCGATTTACTGCGTTGCGTCGCTGATGTTTGCGTTTGCACACTACAACATGCAGCAGCCGTTTTCGCTTGGATCGACACTGGTGCCTTTATTGGGTGAGAAACAGTCGAGACGTTTTGGCGGATTGATCGATGCGGTTTGTCTTTATTCGCTGGTGGCCGGGATGGCTGCAGCACTGGGTACTGGAATATTGACGATCTCTGGCGGACTGAATTCATTGTGGGGTGTTCCCCGGGGAAACCTGGTTTTTGGCGCCATCGCGATATCGATTGTCGCTTCGTTTGTGGCTTCCAGCGCGACTGGGTTGATGAAGGGAATTCGGATCCTGTCGGACATTAATGCCAAGGCCCTTTTTGCATTGGCCCTTGTCGTGTTGTTTACGGGGCCGACTCTTTTCATTTTCCGGTCGGGTTTTGCGGCACTGGGCGAGTACGGAATGCGTTTTTTCCAGTTAAGTCTCGGAGCAAACCTGGTGTCGCAGGATCCATGGGCGATTCAATGGTCAGTCTTTTATTGGGCGGTATGGTTGGCGTGGACGCCGATCACCGCCTGCTTCCTGGGCCGAATCGCCTACGGACGGACTGTTCGCGAATTCATGATAGTCAACCTGGTTTATCCGGCATTGTTCAGCTTGGTCTGGATGGCGATCTTTGGAGCGACGACCCTGCATTTGGAAATGGCCGGGGCCGGATTGGGAGAATTGATGGCCAGTTCAGGCACCGAATCGGTTTCCTACGCCGTATTGGAGTCTTTGCCTTTCGGAACAATCCTGGTCGGGTTCTATCTGCTGAGCGCGTTTGTCTGTTTTGTGACTTCGGCCGATTCGAATACGACAGCGATGGCCAGCATCAGTTCCAGAGGCGTGACGCTGGAAAATCCGGAAGGAGATTTGAAAGTCAAAGTCGCTTGGGGCATGCTGGTCGGCGCCACGGCCTGGGTCATGATCAGCTTTGCCGATGTCGAAGGAATCCGCATGATTTCGACACTGGGTGGATTCCCGGCCGCGATTTTGCTGTTTCTGATCATGGCGTCGCTGGTTTGTGTTTTGTTGCGATACAAACATTTCAATACTGTTGATAAAATGCCCTGACTCAACAGCTCCTCCGACTTTATTTCCACAAGTTTCAACGCGATCGAACGCCCCGATGCAACAGGTTCTAGTCGAAAAACCATACAAGTTCGTTCCTGCTTTCCGCAGCAAATGGCCGTCGCGGTGGTTTTGCAAACTGGGTTTGTTTCGCGGCCTGCTTCGCAAGACACATGGCGTCGTCGGTCACGAATGTCGCAACCTGGACCGCTTGAGAGAGTCGATTCAGGCAGGCCATGGGATCATGATTTGCAGCAACCATTCGCGAATGGCGGACCCGGTAGTGATGGGGCATGTGGCTCGTGAAACGCCCAGCGAGTTTTACTTCATGGCCAGTTGGCATTTGTTCAATCAGGGCTGGTTCAATTATTTCATGTTGCGAATGCTGGGGGCGTTCAGCGTCAATCGGGAGGGACTGGATCGGCAGTCGATCGATGAGGCGATTCGGATTCTGCAAACCGCCGAACGCCCGCTGCTGATTTTTCCCGAAGGAACGACCAGTCGCACCAACGACCAGTTGATGGCGTTGATGGATGGGCCGGCGTTTATCGCCAGAACGGCAGCGAAGCGACGAGCCAAACAGGATGGCGGGAACGTAGTGGTTCATCCGATGGTGATCAAATATGTTTATGAAGGGGATCTGGAAAGAGCCGCAAATGAAGTTTTGACCGACATAGAAAAGCGGCTGACGTGGAGGCCTTCGCCGGAATTGCCGCTGATTGATCGGCTGGTGAAAGTCGGCAACGGGCTGCTAACGCTCAAGGAACTGGAGCATCATGTAAAAGTCGCACCGGGTGCTCCCCTTCGCGAACGGCAGACAACGATGGTCAACCATTTGCTCGAACCGCTGGAACGTGAGTGGCTTGGAGGCCCGCGAAACGAGGGAATCGCCGCAAGAATCAAAAACCTGCGAATGAAGATTTTTCCGGACATGAGCCGCAATCAACTTTCGCTGGAGGAGCGGCACCGCCGTTGGCGGCATTTGGAAGATACTTATTTGGCCCAGCAAATCGACTGTTATCCCGAAAAATACGTGACCCGCTTCCCCAGCGTTGACCGGATCCTGGAGACGATTGAGAAATTCGAAGAAGACTTGACTGACGCCTCCCGCGTCCATGGCCATTTGCGCGTCATCGTCGATGTTGGCGAAGCCATCCTGGTTGATGGTCACCGCGACCGAACGGCGACCGATGGTGATCCGTTAATGAACGAGATTCGAAGTCGTCTGGAGTCAATGCTGGAAAAACTCAGGGGCGAATCAAGAATGTATTCGGTGCCTGCCGCCAAATAGT
>JAYVKA010000526.1:0-19554 GCA_043768885.1 Planctomycetota bacterium | reverse complement strand
TCCCAGAGGTACAATCATTGCCGCAATCAGCGCGGTACTCGCCGCAACCACCGGCCCAAATCGAAACACCCAAGTCGTCGTTTCGCTAAACACACTGTCCTTGTGCGCCAGCTTCCAAAGATCGAAATACGCTTGCAGTAAAGGCTGCCCGCGCCGCCCGCCAAAGTGGGCTTTGACCCGGTTGATCACCCCCAGCAAAAGCGGAGGAAACACCAACGCCACTGCAACATGCACAACCGTATGGATCGACAATGTTTCAAACATCAAATCCCTACCTCCACAACAACAAAAACACGACGACCATCAGGATGTACATCAAATACGCCTGCAGACTGCCGTTTTGAAAATAGCGGCCCTTCGAAAACAGCCACGTCACCCCCCGAGTGATTGGCCAGACGGCCTTTTCCAGAACCGTATCATCGACGTGACTTTCGAAATGCGCGTCCTTGGGAAACAACCCCGTAACGTTCGGCAGATGGACAGTCGGTTGCAAGGCCCACGCAAAAAGTTTCACCAGCGTTTCGGCAAACGATGAAGAACTGTATTGCATGCGGGCCGTTGGGGCCGCATAGCCGCAATCCCACGTTCCGGTCGAAGGAGCCCGTCTGACGCCACGCATCAACAACCAACTGGTGCCCGTCAGCAACAAAACGGCCAACACTCCAGCCATGATGCTGATCGCCGTCAGTGGAGCCGCCGTCGCGATCGACATCGCTCCAACGTCCGGCCCGGCCCAGGCGATTGCTGCCCGATCCAGCATCGGAGCGGCAACCCACGGCACAACGCCAATGGCCACACAACATCCAGCCAGAACCAGCATTGGGAAAATCATCATCGAGCCCGACTCATGCGAATGCTCCGCTGCTGCGCTTCGCGCCGTTCCCAGGAAAACGATGCCGTAAACTTTCACGAAACATGCCACAGCAAGTGCTCCAACCAGTGCCAGGGCCGGTGCTGCCAATGCCGCCCACTGGGCGAGCGACCCTTCAGAAGCCTTCAGCGTCTGAAACAGTCCCAAATAGATAAACAGTTCCGAGACAAAACCATTGAGCGGTGGCAAACCGCAAATCGCAACTGCTCCGATTAAAAAGCAATTCGCGGTCCAGGGCATCGGCTTCGACAGTCCGCCCATCACATCCAGTTCACGCGTGCCGACTCCGTGAATCACCGAACCGGCACCGAGGAATAACAGCGACTTGAACAGTGCATGATTCCAGATGTGCAGCATCGCACCGCTGATCCCGAGCAACACCCATACCGGCTGATGCACGCTTCTGCCAATCAAGGCCAACCCGATTCCCATCACGATGATGCCGATGTTTTCAATACTGTGATAAGCGAGCAGCCGCTTGATATCGTGTTGTCCGACGGCGAAAGCAACGCCTAGCACAGCCGAAATCGATCCCATCGCAAGAACAAACAACCCCCACGACAACGGTACGTCTGGAAAGAAAGTACAAACGCGAACGATGCCATAAATTCCCATTTTGATCAGCACACCCGACATGACCGCCGATACGTGACTCGGTGCCTGGGCATGTGCCGACGGCAGCCAGACGTGCATTGGCATAATGCCAGCCTTGGTACCGAACCCAAAAAATGCAAGCAGTGCCAACACTAACGCCAGCGGAGTGCCGGCTTGTTTCAGCAAGGCAAAATCCCACGAGCCGTTGATGGAAAACAGAATTGCAAAAACGCCAAACGCGCACAGAGTCGAAACGTGACTGGCAGCGATAAACAACCACGCAGCTTTTCGGGTTTGTTCGATGTGATCTTCCGTCGCGACCAGGAACATCGCCGCGATCGCCATCGTTTCCCACGAGGCCAGAAAAACAATTCCGTCGTGTGCCGAAACAAGCAGCGTCATCGCGCCGGTCATTACGCCGTAGAAAATGGAAACCCGGCGGCCGTTCTCTGGATGCCCGGACTGTTTCCAGTATTGCGTTCCGTAAATCGCACCAAGTGCTGTGACCAGAAGCACTGGCAGTAGAAAGAATGCCGATATTCCATCCAGTGCGATGCCGATGTTGACTCCAGCGAACGGCGAAGCGAAAGTCAGTGGTGCAATCGGCCCGTCCGTCCACCAGCGCCAGACCGCATACATTCCGATCAGGTTTGCCGTGACCAATAGCGTCGCGCACAACTGCTGTCCGAAATTGGACCGACGACCCATGACGAGCGCCGGCACGCCGCTGGCCGCTGCCGCAAGTCCGCTAACCAGTATCAATTCGTGAGCATTCACGTCGGGTCTCTTGAAAAGTGGGATAGGCGTCCAGCCTGTCATTTTTTTCAGTGCGCCGCGAAAGGCCGGAAAGCCTGTCTTACCAGGCGATTGTCATCTTGCGCCAACATTTTTTCGAGTGCAGTTGATTGAACCTGTCAACTTTGTAATGAATGATTGGCTGTCCTCCGGTTCTGCTTTAATATCTGATTGTGAATCATTAAGGTACGATGGACATCGTTAGTCCGCCGAAGTATTCGTCGATCAAAGAAGTTGCGACGGACAAGGATGCCCATCGTACGGATTGGCTTTTTCCCCAGGAACCACCCATGGCCGCTGTTGCCGATTGCGTTGAAACCGACAATGGCCAGGCCATTCCCCTGGCCGAAGTCCCGGTCGTTTCACTCGACGCCATGCGGCAAACTTTGTTGGAACAAATGGCGGTTCCGCAATCCGTGTTGTCCGCGCTGTTTGGTGTGCCCCAGAAATCGGGCTCGCTTCGCATCTACTCGGTGACCAGCGATGCGACGTCACACGCGATTTCGATTTGTGCGGCCGACGTTAACGATCGCTATCCGGCGCTGACTTGTGACGTGACCCAGGCACACTGGTTCGAACGGGAGATCGCCGAGCAATGGGGAGTGGTTCCCGAAAACCACCCGTGGCTGAAGCCGATCCGATTCCACGCTTCGTATCGAAACGGTCACGATGCCTGGGGGCGTGCGGTAGGCGACAAAATTCTTCCCTGCGTGCAACCAGACGGCACGGACTATTTCAAAATCCGGGGCGATGAGATTCACGAAGTTGCTGTCGGTCCGGTTCATGCCGGTGTGATCGAGCCGGGCCATTTTCGTTTTCAATGTCACGGTGAACATGTTTTTACGCTGGAAATCGAGCTTGGATACCAGCATCGGGGCATCGAACGAAAACTGGTCGGCGGCCCGGACAAGCGAACGCTGCATTATATGGAGACGCTGGCCGGCGACACTTCGATCGGTCACGCGACGGCCTATGCGCAGGCAATCGAAGGGCTGTCCGGAGTCGCGCCGCCCCAGCGGGCATTGGCGATTCGGGCGCTGGCTCTGGAATTGGAACGACTGGCGAATCACACGGGCGATCTTGGGGCACTTGCAGGCGACGTGGGGTATCTGCCGACCCTGTCCTATTGCGGCAGGCTTCGCGGCGACTTTTTGAACGCGAGCGGTTTGCTTTGCGGCAGCCGCTTTGGTCGCGGTCTGGTTCGGCCTGGTGGAGTCGCGTTCGACATTGATACGAAAATGAATGAGGAGTTGGTCAAGCGAATCGATGGGGCTCATCGCGACGTGAATGGAGCGGTGGATTTGCTGTGGTCTGCTGCCTCAGTCTTGTCCCGTTTTGAAATTACAGGCACGGTCAACACGGAGACTTCGCGAGCCCTCGGTTTGGTTGGCATGGCTGCGAGGGCTGCCGGAATCAACCGCGACATCCGACGCGATTTTCCAACCGGGTTTGCTCCACAGGCTGCTATTCCGGTCAGCACCTGGTCTGCTGGAGACGTTTACGGGCGGGCCTGGGTTCGGCACCAGGAAGTCAAGCGGGCCTGCGAATTCATTCTGGATCAATTGCCACAATTGCCCTTGGGACCGACTCGAGCAGAGACCGAGGCGCTGCAACCCAATGCCATTGCGGTATCAATGGTCGAGGGTTGGCGAGGAGAAATTTGTCATGTCGCGATCACGGGAAACGACTCGCGGTTCGCCCATTACAAAGTGGTCGATCCGAGTTTTCACAACTGGGTCGGATTGGCGATGTCGCTGCGTGATCAGCAGATTTCGGATTTCCCGTTGTGCAACAAGAGTTTCAATCTCAGCTATTGCGGCCACGATTTGTAGAAAGTCTTCCGACCATGTTCAAAATCATCAACCAGCGATTGCAACAGGGCTACCGGACGATGAAGTATCCGGCCGGGGAGTTGCCTGTGTTGCCGGAACGGTACCGCGGTTTGCCGGTGATTGATTCCTCGAAATGCCCCGACGGATGTGCCAAGTGTGCCGAAGCCTGTCCGACGGACGCCATCAAAATCAATGGCGGAGTGAAAATCGATCTCGGCCGTTGTCTTTTTTGTACGGACTGCCTCGACGCTTGTCCTGAAGCAGCAATCGGTTACTCGCAGGATTTCCGAATGGCAGTTCGTAATCGCGACGACCTGGTGACGGACGGTCGTGCACTGGAAATGGCAGCCGCACTCGACGAAAAGAGCCTCCGCATTTTCGGCCGTTCATTGCAACTGAGACAAGTCAGTGCCGGAGGCTGTAACGCTTGTGAAGCCGACATCAACGTCCTTGCGACACTGGTCTTTGACCTTGGCCGATTCGGCATCAAAATCGTCGCATCGCCGCGACACGCCGACGGAGTGATCGTCACTGGTCCTGTGACCGCCAACATGAAACTGGCACTGGAAAAAACCTGGGCTGGGATTGCCAAACCAAAATTTGTCATCGCCGTCGGGGCCTGCGCGATCAGCGGTGGACCCTTCGCGGGTCACGGAGAGCAAAACAACGGCTGCGACTCGGTGCTACCGGTCGATCTCTACATCCCAGGCTGTCCGCCGCACCCCCTGACCATCCTCGACGGCCTCCTCCGCATGCTGGGAAAAATTGAAAGCGGCAGGTAATCCAGTCGCCGCGAAGCAAATGCAACATTCAGCCACGGATGAACGCACAAGTACATGGGTTTGTTTTGAGCGGCAGCCGCGGCAAACTTCGTTCATCCGTGGTTGTCAGTTTTTTCCGGACTTTCATCGATGCCACCAATCGTTAATTGCGTCGTTGGCACCATCGATTTCGTGCGAAGGAGCGGCGTTTTCCCCTGGTGGTTCCTTGCTGGATTGTAAGCATGGAATCCTCTGTCGGAAGTTGGGATTGCCGAACTATAGTTGGGGACGTGACTGCACAACGTGGCATGGGCCCCTGTCGCATGGACAGATGATATCTCGACAAGATTCTCCGCACGGGTCGGGGACCCATGCTACTTCGGGTTAGGACCTGGTTGCCAATCTAAAAGCGGTTTTGGAACGATGACAATAACTGTGGCGGCGTCTCACGCCGAGGCGGCCAGCGGCGAAAACCACTCGGACGACGACGAAGTGCGGCATGCGATAGCGCATGCCACGCATGTACTGCCGTCGCAGGGCCCTATCTCTGTTTTCGTTCACCACAATACGCTGCACGCGTTTGAACACATGCCGTTTGAGCAGGCGGTGATCGAAGGGGGGAAGCGTTATGACTGCCAGCCTTACCTGGGCGAAGACCGTTATCGGCTGGAATTTCAGAAAGGCCGAATCCGGATCGAAGATATCCAGGCCGCGCTGATGGAAGACCTGGGGGACGAAACCGATATTCTGGTCGCTTCGTTTGGAACCCGGTACGCATTGCGACTGGCCATGATGCAGTTTCCGATTCGGTCTGCGCCAGATGTCGAATTGCAATGGCTGATCGTGGAAACAGACGCTCAGGACCGTTTTCGTGAAGAGATGGAGCCCGCCCTGCGGGATCACATGATTGTTGAGACGCGGCACTGGGTCATGCGTGATTTGCGCGCCAGCGGAAACGGAACAGAAAAGCATGCGCGACAGATTCTTGATTCGCTGTTGGCAGAACGGGGGGCGAGGAGAGTCGAATCGTGGTCGGAGAAGCAGTGGGAGTCATTTGTCCTGCGGTTTTTGTGGCGGGTATGCAATGACGGAGTGGCGGCGGCGCTGGAATACGAGAAGACGCAGAATGAACGACAAGACCACGGGGCGGCGCACGTTCAGGGAGTGAACGGCCACGGAAAGGGAGAGAACGGCTACCACGGATTCCAGCGGGTTCGCGAACCGTTGTTGAATGCTACCGGGCGCGATCCCGACGCGATGGTCAATGAAGTCTTGATCCGTTTTTGTGCGGCGTTTCTCGATCAGGGGTTCGCCGACTGGGAATTGCCAAATCGCGAAAAGGGGTTCTTTGCATCGTTTGTCGACTTGTATTCCTGCAAGGGAACGTCAGTGCCTCCGTGGTTGCGCGGCTTGCGCGATGAATTGCAGTCGGTCCTGGACAATGGCATTCGCCCGATCGAATCGATTCGGCAATCGATTCATGCGTTCGGAGTTAAGGGCGAAGACAGGGATGAATTTGTGCTGCAATCTCTGTTGGCGTTGCGCGGATGGGCGGGTTTGATTTGGCAAATGGAGACCGCCGCACCTTGGACTCCGCATCCGGCACCGCAGGGAACTCTCGAAGGCTACCTGGCCGTGCGATTGATCCTGGATCGTTATGCTCTGAAAGCAGTTGGCAAGCAGGAATTTGGAACTTCCGATTTGAATGAAGTCGGGAGCTTGGCCATTCAGCGGAGCAAGGAACGCAAGGGGAAATCGCTTGCCCAACAGGCGTTTGCGGTTTTTCAACTTGCCCAGGTACGAGGTTGGAGTCCGGAAGATCTGGTGCATTTGACCGATTTGCAGTGGTTGCAGCTTGTTCGCGAAATAAACCTGTTCCCGGGAAAAGAACGTCGCCGTATTTTTCATTTGGCCTATGAGCGGAAGTATCGCAACGACGCCTTTGATGCCTTGATCAATCATTCGAATTTCCTGTCAGCGAACGGGCCCAATGCGATAACGGAAAAACTTCCCGCCTGGCAGATTGTCTGTTGTATTGATGATCGCGAGGAGTCATTTCGGCGTCATTTGGAAGAAGCCGATCCGGAATGCGAAACGATGTCGGCGGCAGGCTTTTTTGCTGTCGCGATGTATTACCAGGGTGCAGCCGAAGCCCATCAGCGTCCACTTTGCCCGATCATCATTACGCCAAGACATTATGTTCGAGAAGAACCGGTTTTTTCGGCAACGGATGTCAGTGAAAGACGGTCACAACGCCGCAAAATGGTTGGCCGGATGACGCATCAGGTTCATGCCCGCTCGCGGACTTTGCTGGGCGGAGCGTTTACCGGCGTACTCGGTTCGTTGGCCACGTTTCCATTGGTTGCGAGGATCCTGGCTCCGCGTTTGACGGCCCAGGTTCGCGATCAGTTCAGCAGCTTCGTTCGCCCACCGGCGACGGAGTTACATATCGAGCGGGTCAATGAGAATCCCGGTCCCGATTTTGATTCGCTGGGCTACTCGATTCCCGAAATGGCGGCGATCGTGACGCGCATGTTGAACGATCTTGGGTTGGTGAAAAAATTTGCCCCGATTGTCCTGTTTACCGGACATGGCAGCAGCAGCATGAACAATCCGCATGAGTCGGCCTATAACTGTGGAGCTTGCAGCGGTGGCCGCGGCGGACCGAATGCGAGATCGTTCGCTTTTATGGCCAATGATCCGCGGGTCCGGGAGCTGGTAGCCAGGTCGGGAATCCGGATTCCGGATGATGTCCGGTTTTTGGGTGCGTACCACAACACTTGCAGCGACCACGTGGAATATTTCGACCTCGACCAGTTGCCCCGAACGCATCGCCCGCTGTTTCGGCGGATGGAAAAGAGCATCAACGAAGCCCGCGCACGGAACGCGCATGAGCGGTCGCGGCGGTTTGAATCGGCGCGGCTGGACATGACGGTGACCGAGGCATTGCAGCATGTCGAAGAACGTGCGGAAGACCTGTCGCAGGCCCGGCCCGAGTACAACCACGCCACGAATGCGATGTGTGTCGTCGGTCGGCGCTCCTGGAGTCGGGGGCTGTACCTCGATCGTCGTGCGTTTCTGAACTCTTATGACCCGGCAATTGACGATGACAAGGCTTCGATCCTGTCAAGAATCCTGAGCGCTGCGATTCCCGTTTGTGGCGGGATCAGCCTGGAATATTATTTTTCGACGGTCGACAACGAAGGCTACGGTTGCGGTTCGAAATTGCCTCACAATATCGCTTCGCTGGCCGGTGTGATGACGGGTGCTGCCAGTGACATTCGGACCGGACTATCGGCCCAGATGGTTGAGATTCACGAACCGATCCGGATTCTGTTTGTGATCGAAATAACGCCGGAAAAAATGAATTTAATCATCGAGTCGGTTCCTGTGATCAACCAGCTTGTTCGCAAGGAATGGGTGCAGATCGCAATTTTTGATCCGAACAAGAAACAGATGTTGCGGCTGGTCGATGGTGAGTACGTGAAATACGAGCCGGAATCGAACCGTTTGCCGGTAGTGAAATCATCGATGGAGTGGTATCGCGGCTGGCGGGATCATTTGGGTTTTTGCAGCATTCGTGAATCAGAGCCTGTTCCAGCGGAAGGCAATCCTGCAAACGGGGAGAGCCGCTGATGAATCCGGATACAGTATTTTTCGTTTTGGGAGTGGCGGTCGTTTCCAGCCCGGTGGTTTTGGTGGCCTTGCTTGGGCTGACGACATTGCTTGGTCGTCCGCTGGGAGAAGCGGTTATCGCGCGACTGACCCAGGCAGCGGTCGTGTTGGGACTGATTCCCGCCCTGGCGATTCTGGTGATGATGTTATCGTTGGACAGGCGGTATGTACCGATCGAGCTGGGAGACTGGATCTCGATCGAAGCCGAGCATTTCCATTTCCATCTGAAATTTGTTTTTGACCGCTTGAGTGTTCCCTTTACAATTCTGAGTTTTGTGTTGTGCGGAGTCGTGGGATCTTTTACACGGCGCTATTTGCACAAGGAGACGGGCTACAACCGGTTCTTTTTGTGTTATGGATTTTTCTTCGCCGGAATGGTGATATCTGCATTGGCAGGCACGATCGAGACACTTTTCCTCGGCTGGGAACTGGTCGGTTTGTCTTCGGCGATGCTGATTGCCTATTTTCATGAACGTGAAAATCCTGTCCGAAATGCGGCGAGGGTCTGGTCGGTTTACCGGTTGGCGGACGCAGCGTTTTTGATTGCGGCGTTTACCATGCATAAGCTTTCTGGCGCTGGTGATTTTGGTGGTTTGATTGGATCGGGACCGTGGCCGGAAGGGGTAGCGAATATTGATCCGTATCACGCGTTGCTGGTGGGATCGTTGTTGTTGATTGCGGTTGCAGGGAAATCCGCGCTGGTGCCGTTTTCGGGCTGGTTGCCGCGTGCTATGGAGGGGCCGACGCCCAGCAGCGCTGTTTTCTACGGCGCGTTGTCGGTTCATCTGGGCGTTTACATGTTGCTCAGGGTCAGCCCGATTCTGGACGCTTCGATGACATTGCGAGTCCTCGTCATCTCGGTCGGGGTCGTGTCTGCCGTTTTTGGATCGATGATGTCGCGGGTTCAAACCGATGTGAAGAACTCGCTGGCTTATGCTTCCTTGACTCAGGTTGGAATCATCGTGGTGGAAATTGGGTTTGGATTCCGTTATTTGGCGCTGATTCACATTATCGGACATGCCTGTTTGCGAACGTTGCAATTGTTGCGGGCACCGACGCTGCTGAAGGATTATCACAACCTCGAAAACGCGATCGGAGCGAGGTTGTCGCACGAGCCAACACGGTTTGCCAGGTTTTTTCCGGTTGGATTTCGCAACTGGTGTTATCGCTTTGGGTACGAGCGGGGATATTTGGACACGATGCTGGACAACTGGATCGTAAATCCGGTAATCGGATTCTTTCGTTGGGCTGATTCGCTGGAGCGACGCTGGACGGACTGGATTTCGCAGGAACCGTCGCGAGAGTCGGACGCTGTCGAGCTGCATCCCGAATCGACAGAGAGGGCTGCATAATGGGCAATCTTCATTTTCCGTGGATGGAATTTGCGATTTTGTTGCCGTTGCTCGGAGCGATCTGGTTGCACTGGGTCACGGATCGCGAGTTTGCCCGCAAATGCACGATGGTATTTTGCACGCTGACCTTTTTTCTTGCGTTGGCGGAATGGATTGATTTTTCGACGTTGGGAACGTTTCGGGCACACGATCACTGGGATCTGTTGGCCCTGATCTTTCACCGCGAGATTTTTTTCGTGGATGAACTGAGTGCGCCGCTGTTGCCGCTTGGTGCATTGGTTTACCTCGTCACGATTCTTTCGACACTGAGAACCAAGATCGGTCGCTATTCATTTTCGTGGATGCTTTTTGGTGAGTCGATTTTGCTGGCGACGCTGTGTTGTGGTGCTTCGTGGATGCTGGTTTTTCTGTTGATTGTTGCCACGATTCCACCGTATGTAGAAATGCGGAAGAGAGAGCGATGCACAAAAGTTTACCTGTTGCATATGGGGCTTTTTGCCGGCCTGCTGCTTTTGGGATGGGCCTGGTTGCAGTGGACGGGGCGACCGGGCGAAGTGCCATTGATTGCCGGTACGTTGTTAACGGCGGCGACGTTGATCCGCAGCGGTATTGCGCCGATGCATTGCTGGATGACGGACTTGTTTGAGAAAGCGACGTTCGGGACGGCGATCTTGTTTGTGACACCGTTGACCGGAGCCTATGCGTTGCTGCGACTGGTGTTGCCGATCGCTCCGTGGTGGGCCCTGCAGAGCATCGCAGTGATCTCGTTGTCGACGGCGGTTTATGCCGGCGGGATGGCGCTGGTTCAGAAGGAGTCGCGGCGGTTTTTCTGTTATCTGTTTTTGAGTAACGCGTCGCTGGTTCTGGTTGGCCTGGAACTGGTGACGCCGATTGGTTTGACGGGTGCACTTTGCGTGTGGTTGTCGGTTGGCGTTTCGCTGACAGGTTTTGGGATTACGCTTCGCAGTATCGAAGCCAGAATCGGCCGGGTCTCGCTGGCCGATTTTCATGGGCTGTACGACCAGATGCCGATGCTGGCAGGATTCTTTTTGTTGACCGGGCTGGCGTCGATCGGATTTCCGGCGACGGTTGGTTTTGTCGGCATGGAGTTGCTCATCGAAGGTGCGGTGGAGGTCTTTCCGCTGACAGGAACGTTGGTAGTTCTTGCGGCGGCGTTGAACGGGATCGCGATCATGCAGGCTTACTTCCGGATTTTCACGGGCAAACATCATTATTCGCCGGTGTCGCTGGGAATTCGTTCGACGGAGCGAATTGCTGTATTGATTATTTCGGTTTTGATTCTGGGGGGCGGGTTGGTTCCGCAACCGGGAGTCAGTTCGCGGCATCATGCAGCGGTGGCTCTTGGTGAACAGAAGATTGGTGTTGTGTTTTCAGAAAATTCGGAGCATCCGGCACCGGAAGAAACATCCAAATAGGGGTATTGAACAACCTGTGATTTCGGGTCGCCATTCGCCAGTGCGGTGCCAATTTCCAGGCTCACGAATTTGAAAGAACTGGATCGATTCCAAAAATGAATCGCGTTCTGGCGAACACGATGGAATGCTCAGGGAGCAATGAAATGTCGAAAGTTGAGTCAGGATTGTTAAGTGAACGGCCCGTTGGAAATGCCAGCGGTTTTGCCAAATATATGAAGAACGACCTGGTGTCGGGGTTGCAGGTGTTTTTGATTGCATTGCCGTTGTGTTTGGGGATTTCGCTTGCCAGCGGATTCCCGGCCCTGGCAGGTATTTTTACCGCAATCATCGGAGCGATTCTGACGACGTTCATCAGTAATTCCGAATTGACGATCAAAGGCCCGGCGGCCGGGATGATCGTGATTGTTCTGGGGACCGTGACTGCGTTCGGTGGTGGGCTGGATGGAGGATTTAACGGTGGGGCGAATCTGGAAGCCAACATGCTTGCCTATCGCTCGGCATTGGCAGTTGGAGTCGTGGCGGCCTGTTTGCAGATCTTTTTTGGGATCTTTCGGGCGGGAATATTGGGAGAGTTTTTCCCGACGTCGGCAGTCCATGGAATGCTGGCTGCGATTGGTGTGATCATCATTGCGAAGCAGATTCCACACATGCTTGGAATCGTAGGAGCCAAAGGTGAGCCGCTGGAGTTGTTGGGGGAGATTCCGCATTTCGTGATGGAAGCCAATCCGGCGATTGCGGCGATTGGATTTGTCAGCCTGGTGATCATGTTTCTGTGGCCTCTGGTCCGTGCGAGGGTCGCGTTCCTGAAGCCGATTCCTGCACCGCTGATCGTGTTGTTGGTCGCGATTCCGATGGGGATGGGATTTGACCTGCTCCACAAACATTCGATCATGTTGATGGAACATGAATATCCATTGGGCGACCAGTACCTTGTGAAGATGCCGGATCAGATGTTTGGGATGTTCAATCAGTTGGCATGGCCGGAGTTCTCGGCTTTGCAAAAACCAATCGCCTGGAAGTGGGTGATGATGTTCTTCATCATTGGAAGCCTTGAATCGATGTTGAGCGCCAAGGCTGTGGACATGCTGGATCCATGGAAACGCAAGACGAACATGAATCGTGACATCATAGCCGTTGGTGTTGGAAACCTGGGAGCCGCGCTGGTTGGCGGTTTGCCGATGATCTCGGAAATCGTTCGCAGCCGGGCCAATATCGACAACGGCGCACGGACACGATTCGCAGACATGTGGCATGGAATATTTCTGCTCGTTTGCGTCGCGCTGATTCCGACGTTTCTGCATTTGATTCCGTTGGCAGCGCTGGCGGCGATGCTGGTCTATACCGGTTTCCGACTGGCCCATCCGAATGAGTTCATGCATGTCTACCGAATCGGACGCGAGCAGTTTCTGATTTTTGTGATCACGCTGGTTGCCGTATTGGCGACGGACTTGTTGGTGGGCATTGCGATTGGTATTGCCCTGAAGTTCATTATCCATGCGATCAATGGCGTACCCCTCAAGTCGTTCTTCAAGCCGTTCCTCGAAGTGCAGGACGTTGACGACACGACGAGCATGATCGTTGCACGGGAATCGGCCGTGTTCAGCAACTGGATTCCTTTCCGCCGGCAGATCGAGCAAATTGGTCTGGTACAGAAACGGAACATGATTATTGACATGTCAGACACGAAACTCGTGGATCACAGTGTGATGGAGAAACTGGATGAAATCCGCCAGGATTTTGAGCGGGAAGGACTGGATTTTGAAGTCCGAGGCCTGGATTCACTTCAGCCGTTTACAAACAACTCCCATGCGGCGCGAAAGCGCGGGCTGGCCAGAATTCGAAGGCTGACCGTCGTTGCTCCTGCGGAAATCGAGTCGCAACTGGAGGCGTCCTTTATCAATCTGGGCGCGACCGGCTTTACGGCTCAGGCCTGCCGCGGGATGGGACGTCGTCACATTGTCGGGGGGGAGACGCCTGTTGATAACCAGGTACGGATAGAAGTCATCGCACCGGCAGCAGAATGTGAGAGTATGCTGCGTTACTTGCGCACCAGTGAGCTTCAGGCTCATCACATCACTGCTTGCATCGAATCGGTGGACGTCGTCCAACTGGTGGATTTCACCGGAAAAGAGGCTGCCGTTTCCCATTGACCGGGGGTCATGACGTCGATTCTCAAGCGGAGGTTTACAAGTCTGTGAAATAAACAGAGAATTTCAGGGGATTTATGAACGGAACGCTGTCGCAACAGACAGCTCCCTGGAGATGGACTTTGAACCAGACCATGACATCGCCGACGCTGGAATTATTGGACGTGCTTTCAGTCGCAAATGTATCGGCGATTTTAGTCGATTCGGAATTGAAGATCTGCTGGTATTCCAGACAGTTCAAGGAGCGGAATTGTCTGAACGATTCTGTCATTGGCCAGCCGTTATGGAATTACCCATCCGTTTTCGACTATCCCGAATTGTCGTCGGATTTGCTGGACGTTCTCTCGACCGGGAATGCAATTGAGACGCCTTTTGTGGGGATGTCTCAAACGCCTTATCTGTGCCGGATGGCGCGTTATGACGGACAAGCCGAAGGGGTTCTGATCACCTTTGTCGATATTCGAAGTCTGGGATTAATCGAAAACAATGCTGGAACTTCCGGAGAATTTCGGCGTATAGTTTTTGACGCGGCGATCAATGGTGTCATTACTTTTGACGCCGAGCGTCAAATCACAAATGTGAATCCCGCCGCTGCAAAGATGCTGGGAATTGATATTGAAGAGGTCAAGGGCAAGTCCATTGAACAAACGAATCTGGGTGGCGGACCGGGGAGCGGATTTTATGATCGTCTGGCGCAGCTTCTAAAGTCGCAATCAGGAGACTTGGCAACGCCGCTGGTCAACACCCAGGGATACCGCCCGGATGGATCGCAATTTCACTGTGAGTTAAGCGGGACTCGTTCCAATTCCGAACCATCGCCCGGTCTGGCGGTCTTTATCAGCGACACTGGGCGAACAATCAGGGCAGAGCGGGCAGCTGAGGCACGTCGACGATTGTTTGAAGCGACCATCGGAAACGCTGGCGTTGGGATTGCTGCATGTGATCCAGCCGGAAGGTGGTTGCTGGTTAATGACCGGCTTTGCGAGATGTTGGGTTATGCAAGGTCGGAACTGTTGGCACGAACTCCACAAACCATCACTCATCCGGGCGACAGAACGAACTCGGCCATGATGCACGAAATGCTGGTCCAGGGAGAGCATGACAGTTTTCAACTGGAAAAAAGATACATTCGCAAGAATGGAGAAGTCTTCTGGGGATTGTTGTCTGTCTCGGCCCAGAAAGGAATCGATGGCAAGATGATTCGGTCGGTTGCCGTGTTGCAGGACATAACCAAGGCCAAGAGACTGGAAACAAAACTTCGCGAATCAGTTCGTAACCGGGAGGTCTTTTTGGCAACCCTATCGCATGAACTCAGGAATCCACTTTCGGCAATGTTGAATGCAACATTGTTGTTGAGTGAATTGGCTGAGCCTGGGCAAAAGCCGTGGCAGGATGCGGTGGACAGCATTCGGGGCAACGTCCGGTTGATGGGATCGATGTTGGAAGATCTGCTGGACCTCAGCCGTTTTACAAATGCCAAAGTACGATTGAGGAAAACAGTGCTCGACGTGCGGGCGCTCGTCAAACGTTCGGCGGAAACAATTCGGCATTCGTTCAAGGCCAGAAATCACGGTTTTGTTCTGGAGCTTGGCACGGCTGCCTGTTATGTCAACGGAGATGCCGGGCGTCTGGAGCAGGCGGTTGGCAATTTGCTGACCAATGCCAGCAAGTACACGCCGGCGGGTGGAAAAATTGAGTGTCATCTCGCCGTAGTCGATAATCGTGTAGCGCTTTCGGTCAGCGATTCGGGATGCGGAATTCCCGCCGAGTATCAGGATATGGTGTTCGAGCCGTTTTTCCAGATGCAACACACCGTCGAGCGCTCGCAAGGCGGAATGGGGCTTGGATTGCCATTGGTTCGCATGATCGCCAGAGCCCACGACGGCGAAGTAACGGTTCAAAGCGACGGCGCCGGAAAGGGAAGCCGATTTGTCGTAAGCCTTCCAGTTTGTCAGCCCGTCAACGATGACGGTCCGGATTCAGCAAGCATGTTGATTTCCGGTTTGAAACTTCTAATCGTGGATGACCACCCGGCCATCCGAATCATGCTGAGACAGATTTTCGAATTGCGCGGATGCGACGTTGAAATCGCCGCTGACGGCAATTCGGCTTTGGACCGAATCGACAGCTTTGGTCCGGACATTGGCCTGATCGATATTGGTTTGCCAGGGATGGATGGCTACCAATTGGCCAGGCGAATTCGCGAGACCAGGCCGCCGTCAAACCTGATGCTGGTTGCCGTCACGGGATATGGTCAGGATACCGATCGTGAAAAATCCGCTGACGCCGGATTTGATTTGCATCTGGTCAAACCTCTGGATGCGGATGATCTGATCGAAGCGATTGTTGAACACCGCTCCCGAACGAAATCGCAGTTTCAAAGCCTGCAATAGCGATTGCAGGCATCAGTTTTGTTTGCTGGCCAGGCCCAACTGGGACCGGAAGTAAAGCCATCGTAATTGTCGCCTTGTTTCTTCTGGTTTTAGACGGTCCAACTCTTCCCGCTGTGACTGGGAAAGTTTGTCTTCAAAAAATCTTCGAATCTCGTAGTCAGAGACAGGGTTGAAAACAAGCAGTTTGACTGCCCGGACGCTGTCGCCGTGTTGCAATATTTCCTGTCCGCGGGATGACAACCGTTGATTCAGGCTGGCAATGACTTCCGGTGTCAGGATTTTTGCCGTTTCGGCTCCCGAAACAACAAACAGATATCGAAACACTGCCTCCGGTGGTGCAGTCTTGTCTGGCCGATATTTGAGGGTGCGGCGTTCGGCGACGCGGTCGAGCGCTTCCGCTATTTCAGTTTTTCGCGACTCGGCGACAAAACGAAACCAGCTCTCGAATTCAATATTGTCTGACGGTGAAAGAACCGTTTGTTTATTGCCTGGTTGACAACGTATGCGGCAAATCTCGGCCAACCGTTCGTCACCTCTTTTGTCCAGAACTACCGCCTTGTCGACTTCATTCAGCGATTTCAGCCAATCCATGTATCGAAGAACAATCGTTTCCAGCTCGGCTTTGTCCGGATGGGACTGGAGAGCCGCGTAGAGTTGCCGCAAGCGGTCCTGCTCTATGGGCTTGAGTTTGTCAAATCTGTTTTTTTGGGCTTGCAGATCGTTCAATTGGCGGCTGTCCATGGCCTCAATTTCCCTGCGGTTCGCCGCCAACTGGTCGGCATCGGACTCCAGCCTTTGAGTGCCGGATTCCAGAACACCTGTCCACGAAGCGCCCGCCACGCCGACAATCACCAACAGCAGGACTATCGCCAGGCCGAGCCTGGAATTTTGGAACAGGGTTCCTGAAACTCTGCGCCCGGATTGACCGGATGCAAACTGACCATGGCTGGTTTGATCGGTCTTCGTTGAAGTCGTAATCGAACCAATCACATTCCAAACCGGTCCGGGTGTTTGAGCTTCAGATGGGCAATTGTTTTTGGATGAAATTTTCATTTGCAGTTCGCGCCCTATTTGGGTGGGGCTTCGGTATTCGATGAGTCGTCGGTGGAAAAGGCACCAGAATCGCGAAGGTCTTCGAGGAACCTGATGTCGGGTATCCTGCTGTAGATTTCAAAATTCCGAATGACGTGCAAGTCGCGAACCAGATCATTCATGGGTTGTTCCTGTTTCTGGCGAACTGCCCAAAACGCACCTGCTGCCATGATGATCGGCGCCGCCACGATCATTGCCGTTGCAACCAGTCGCCGGGTTCGTGCAGCGCGGGTTCGCTGCAAGCCGCGACTGGCATCGTTCAATACGAGTTCCATTGTACTGCGGGTAAAGACGTCGTTGGGTTCAGTGCGGGGCAACCTGTCGAGCACGTCCCACGTTCTTTCCAGGTCGTTCAGTCTTGAACGGGTTCCCGGATCGCGAACCAACAGGTCTTCGATCTCGCGGGCGCGATCGACCTCCAGCTCGCCGTCCAGGTATGCGACCAGCTCTTCGTCCTCAGGCGGTTCGCTCTTGATGAATTCTTCCATACTGATTGATCCCGAAAAGGAACCCTGTTTTGTTGTTTGTCAGTCGTCGTTCGCAACCGGAACGGGACCATCCGTGCCAGGCATCTGTCCGCTGTCCAGGTAGGGTTTGATGATGTCACGCAAATTGGCACGGGCCCGCGATAAAAGTGATTTCACCGCTTTGGTCGTAAGCTCCATCGTGTCTGCAATTTCCTGGTAACCCATCCCCTCGAATTTGCTCAGGTAAACCGCCATCCGTTGTCGTTCGTTCAAAGCCTGCATTGCGGCGGCGACGATTTCTGACAGTTCGACTTTGTCCAGTTCCCGTGCCGGCATTTGTCCACTCGGAGCCTGGGCCAATGCTTCCATCGTCCAGATCGGCTGTGAGTCGCCGGTCTGGCCGTAAGTCTGCACTTCCTTCCGGCGCGACAGTTTTCGATTGGCATTGCTGGCGACATTGTGGGCGATGGTGTAAAGCCAGGTTGAAAAACGGGCACCCGGTTTGTACGATTCGCGCGCCCGGTAAACACGCATGAAAACTTCCTGGGCCAAATCTTCGGCCAGATCCGATGCAACGAACTGACAGAGGAAAGCGACGATCCGTCGTTGATACCGGCGAACCAGTTGCTCAAACGCCTCGGCCGAACCCTGCCCTACATCCATCATCAACCGGACGTCTGGATCAACCAGCTCGTAGTTTTCCGGAACTGAATCGGGATTTTCGCTTTTGGACAAATTGCTGGTTCCGGTCGGGTATGGTGATTTTCTGTCAAACGATGTTGATCCTACCACGAACGCACTTCGCTTTCGGACCCAAACCCGGCCCGGCAATTTGCATAAATGTCCAGGTTTCAAACCCTGCCCGTACCGATGGGTTTCGCAACGGAAAGAACAGGTTGGCCAGAATTGGCAGATTCGCAGCCAGAAACCACGATTCAAAACGTAATGCTGGCGGATTAGCCGGTTTCCGCTGGTGTGCTTGGAACGGTTACTTGTGATCCGGCAACTGATCGTCGCAATTGGCCGCACGCGGCGTTGATCTCGTCACCTTTTTGCTCGCGGAACTGAATCACGACGCCGGCGGTCTCCAGGATTTCCCGGAATCGGCGAATCGAAGTTTGGCTGGGGGTTCGCCACGGCAAGCCAGCGACCGGGTTGTAAGGAATAACATTTAGCAACGCGGTTTTTCCGGTCAGCAATTCAGCCAGTTCGTGCGCGTTGTTATCGCTGTCGTTCACATCAGCCAACAAAACGTATTCAAATGTCAGTTTTCGGCCGGTGCATGAAAAGTAATAGTCAGCTGCATCGAGAATCGCCTGAAGGCCAGTTTTATCGTTGACCGGAACCAGCTTGTTTCGAAGCTCGTCGTTTGGAGCGTGCAGGCTGATCGCGAGATTGAATCGGCAATCCTGGTCAGCCAATTTGCGAATCGCGGCTGGAAGACCGACCGTAGAAATCGTAATTCGGCGGGCGCTGATGCCCAGTCCGTCAGGGCTGGAAGCCACTTCCAGTGCGGCAAGTACGCGATCGAGATTGGCCAGCGGCTCGCCCATTCCCATCATCACGATGTGGCTGAGCCGCTCGTCGGCAGGAAGCAGTCGCTGGAGGTGCATCATTTGTTCGAGGATTTCGCCAGCCGTCAGACTGCGATCGACGCCGGAAAGTCCGCTCGCGCAAAACACACATCCCATCGCACAACCGACCTGGCTGCTGACACAGATCGAACGCCTGGCCCCATCGCGCAGCAGAACGCATTCGATCATTCCTCCGTCTTGCAGTCGCAGCAGCAGTTTCTCTGTTCCATCACTGCTCTTCTTGTGTTGCTCGATTTGCGAAGTCCAAATGTCGAATTCCGAGGCCAATAGTTGTCGGAATGCGGAGGGCAAATCGGACATGTCATCAAACGTGATCGCCCGAGAACCAAACAGCCATCGTCGAATCTGCGCAGCACGGAAGCGTGGCTGGCCAGCCGATTCCAGCCATCCCGGCAATTCGTTCAAATGATCGATGATATGTTTCAAGTTTGATTCCTGGTTTTTGTGTTGAAGACAGGGGCCCCATCTTACACTTGAACCAGAATTGGGTTCAGACGGAGCGGGCATTTGTCACTGTTGCCAGCGAAAAATGGGTTTGGTGCTG
>JAYVKA010000525.1:0-8316 GCA_043768885.1 Planctomycetota bacterium | reverse complement strand
GTCTCCCAGGAATCACAAGTCCGCGAAATGTACGAGCGGATGTTCGACGAGTTTGGCACGATCGACATTTTGATCAACAACGCCGGCCTGCAAATGGATGCTCCGTTTGAACAGATGACACTCGATCAGTGGAACCGCGTCCTGGCCGTGAATCTGACCGGCCAGTTTTTGTGTGCCCGCGAGGCGGTTCGCGAGTTCAAGCGGCGCGGCGTTCGACAGGAAGTTTCGTGCGCGGCCGGGAAAATTCTTTGCATCAGCTCGGTTCACGAAGTCATCCCGTGGGCCGGTCATGTCAACTACGCGGCCTCGAAGGGTGGCGTGATGCTGATGATGAAAAGCATCGCCCAGGAGGTCGCCCCCTATCGCATCCGCGTCAACAGCATTTGTCCGGGCGCTGTCCGGACCCCGATCAACCGCACCGCCTGGGAAACTCCCGAAGCCTACAGCGACCTGATGCGGCTGATTCCGTACAAGCGGATTGGCGAAGTGGACGATATCGGCCGCGCCGCAGTCTGGTTGGCTTCCGACCAGTCCGACTATATCCACGGCACAAGCATTTTCATCGACGGCGGAATGACACTCTATCCTGGCTTCGAAGCGGGTGGATAACGTTCGTCAACCTGGAACGCGCCATACACCCTTGATTTTCCAATATGGGCAGATTCAGTCCAGGAACGGGAGGTCGAGGCTCCTGCCGAGACATGAACAACCCATGATTTTTGTTTCGGCAGGAGCCTCACCCTCCCAACAAACCATTTATCAAGCGTGGACTGGTGTCCGGTTCCGCAGGCAGTTGCGAACCGGACGCTAGCGCGTTCCGGCCAATCTTTACGGGGTCAGCATCATGTCGGGTTTCGAAAAAGACTTTCGCGAATGGCTCGAGACCGATGGTTTGGGCGGGTTTGCATCCGGAACCGTCAGCGGAATTCGGACGCGACGATACCATGCATTGTTGTTGTCGTCACAGAATCCACCGACCGACCGCATCGTTCTGGTCAATGGAATCGAGGCCTGGGTCGAACTGGACGGCCAGCGCATGGAACTGTCCTCGCAATACTACGGCCCCGACGTCGTTCATCCGCGCGGCGACCTGCGGATCGAAAGCTTCAACTGCGATCCGTGGCCGACGTGGACTTATCGACTGACCAACGAAATACGAATTCGCCAGGAACTGTTTTGCCCGCAGGGCAGGGCAGCGGTCGCAATGCGATGGTCGCTGGTCGATTCAGCACGCGAACAATCGCCATCCAAAGTCAGGCTGTTTGTCAGACCGCTCCTTTCCGGCCGCGACTACCACTCACTACATCACGAAAACGAGGCGTTCAATTTTCACACGGAGATGTTTGACGACCGGACAGTCTGGTCCCCCTACCCGGGCGTCCCGCAAGTACATTCGTGGAACAATGGCCGGTTTCAGCCTGATCCGGTCTGGTATCGAAATTTTTTATACATCGAGGAACAGGCCCGGGGACTGGACTCCACCGAAGACCTCGCCTCGCCCGGTTGGTTTGCATGGGAGCTGGACAAGGTGCCCGCCGTCTGGATCGCAACTACGGGGGGAGTCCCTGGTTCGCTGGCCGGAATGGATATGGATGCCGGTGAATTGTTCGAACTGCTTGAACAACAGCAGCGTTTGCATGTCGGCCGGTTTTCATCGCCCATGGAACGTGAGGCGGACCGTTACATCGTTTCCCGCTTTGCTTCCGCAAAATCCGAATCCGGCAAGACGATCATCGCGGGCTATCCGTGGTTCACCGACTGGGGCCGGGATACTTTTATTGCCCTGCGCGGATTGTGTCTCGCAAGCGGGCGACTGGATCTGGCTGGTGAAATTCTGACCGCCTGGAGCAAAACGGTTTCCGAAGGGCTGCTGCCGAACCGCTTCCCCGATCACGGCGAAGAACCGGAGTTCAATTCGGTTGATGCATCACTCTGGTTCGTCGTCGCCGCCTATGAGTATCTGTTGCAAATTCGGGATGGCTCGGGTTTGGCCAGACCTGAAAACCTCCGATCGATTATTCGTGCCATGTTCGAAATCATCTCGGGCTTCACAGCCGGTACTCGCTATGGAATTCGTGCCGATGATGATGGTTTGCTGTATGCAGGACAACATGGCGTTCAGTTGACCTGGATGGACGCCAAAGTCGGAGACTGGGTAGTAACACCGAGATTGGGAAAACCGGTCGAGATCCAGGCGTTGTGGCTAAACGCGCTGTCGATCGGCAAGGAACTGGAATCGCATTTGATCAAAGAACTGGGACTATCGGATTCCGGAAATGGCGAAACATTCCATCAGCCCGGTTTGGCTGGGCTGTTGGCGATAGGCCGCGAGGCTTTTACCCAGCGGTTTTGGAACGAATCCGATCAATGCCTTTTCGACGTTGTCGATTCGGATTTCCAGCCAGGCAACAATGACGCGACCATTCGCCCCAACCAGATTCTGGCCGTTGGCGGCTTGCCATTTCAGCTATTGATTGGCGATCGGGCGCAAAGTGTCGTGAGTGTCGTCCAGTCGAAACTGCTGACTCCCTTGGGCCTGCGATCTCTTGAACCCCGTCACCCGGATTTCAAACCGCACTACCGGGGCGGAGTTTGGGCACGGGACGGAGCGTATCACCAGGGCACGGTTTGGCCCTGGTTGATTGGCCCGTTCGTGCAGGCGTGGTTGAATGTTCACGGTGCAACAAATGCGAATCGGAAACTGGCGCACAGACAGTTTGTTCAGCCCTTGTTGGATCATCGGCAGACCAGTGGCATCGGACACATCTCAGAAATTGCCGATTCCGAATCGCCTCATGCGCCCGGCGGCTGTCCATTTCAAGCCTGGTCCTTGGGGGAATTGTTGCGGCTCATTCATGGTCCGCTTGGTTGCAGAAAACCAGGTCGCGCGAGCGCATCCCGTCGCAAGGCAAAAGTGCGACGTTCATCAGGCAGCAATTCCTGAATTCGCCGTAACCTGTTTCGCTGGACTGCATCCAAAACAGAATCAGAGCCGGTCGTGTTTCCGGTTCACCGGTTTTCAACAAACTGCGAAAAGATTCTTTCGGAGAACAAGCGATGATTCAGACGATTCGGTTCGGAATGACACAACTGGGAATGCTGGCGGGGCTGTTCGGAATGTACGCAACTGGTCCGGCGACGGCCCAGGAGGCTTGCACAAAAACCTGCCAGGAAGCTGCGGCGACCTGCACCAAACAGGACGGCGAAACGACTTGTTGCAAACAGGCCACGGCGGTCGCCATGGACATGAAGACGATGATGGAATCGGACATGCACAAGACCGGCATGTTCATGGGCGAAAAAGCCAACACCGGATTCGCAATGCACGCGGTCGTCGATGGCCGGCAGGTGTTGATGCTGTCCGACGACTTTGTTACGCCAGACACACCCGCTCCGCACTGGCAAGTCATCGACTCGGAAGGCAACGTGTACCTGCTCAACCGGCTGAAGATCAAAGGGGACAAGTACAACCAGACGATCATGCTGCCGGGCTACATTCACGATGTTGCCAAAATTCAGATCTGGTGCGCCTGGGCCGAAGCGTTGCTGGGCGAAGCGACATTTGAGAAACCAGTCGGCATGCCCGCCAACTGATTCACCATGTCATAACCGCAACGGCGCGGAATTCCGCGCCGCTTTTTTGTCCTTTCATCGATCAATTCCCTGGGGAGTACGCACTGTGACCAAACGAATTTCATTCTTGTTCATGATTCTGTTCTGGCTGTCCGTTCCAAGCGCGATCGCCCAGACGAATAGCAGCCGGTCGCTGAATCTGGACGGCGCGCGACAGGTTATCGTGGCAACGATGCAAAAAGCGAACGACCTGAAAGCACCAGGTGGAACGATCGCCGTCGTCGATTCGGGAGGAAACCTGATCGCGCTCGAAAGACTGGACGGCACCTTTGCCGCGAGCGCGAATGTTTCGATCGGCAAGGCCCGCACGGCTGCATTGTTCAAGAAGCCCACAAAATTCTTCGAAGAAGTTGTCAACACAAAAGGCCGGACGACGATGGTCGCGCTCAACGACTTCACTCCGCTTCAGGGCGGCGTCCCGATCATGATCCAGGATGAAATCGTCGGAGCCGTCGGAGTCAGCGGTGCCGCCAGCGCGGACCAGGACGAAGAACTGGCCCAGGCCGGAGCAGCTGCGTTCGCGATGATGGAAGCGCCACAACAGACATTGACCGCCGCTACAACAACAGAGAGCCTGGTCGCCGTCACGCACCTGGACCATACCGATGTCGCGAAGGCGTGGGAAAAAGGCATGCCGCTGATCGAAAACGAGCAGTTCAAAATTCACGCCAGCCGCCGGGACATGCCGGGTATGGCCGAAGTTCACGACGACGAGACCGACATCGTCTACGTTGTTTCCGGCCAGGCGACACTGGTCACTGGCGGAACGGTGATGGATCCGAAAATGACTGGTCCGGGAGAGACCCGTGGCTCATCCATTCAGGGTGGTCAAACCAGTCAGCTTTGCACTGGTGATGTGGTTGTCGTGCCGCGCGGCGTGCCTCACTGGTTCAAAGAGATTGACGGACCGTTTTTGTACTTCGTGGTCAAACCAATTTCGCACGATGGAGCCAACAAATGAAACGATTCCTTTTGTTGTGTATCGTCGGACTCGTTGCGGTTTGCAATCGATGCCAGGCCCAGCCGACCGGGAGCAGCTGGATTGGCGGGCGACCTGATGCGACGGTTGATTTGACTTGCGACGAAGGCGTGGCACTGGTTCAAAGCCAGTGGAAATTTGCCGAAGCCAGGATCGTGGACGTCGAGTCACATTTGGCTGGCGCGGACCTGAAACCAAGCGGCGCAGTGACCCGGTCTTACGACATCGAACCCAAAGCCGGTGTGGCGGACTTTGACGACTCAGCCTGGGATGCGATCGGTCCGCCGCAACCCAGCGACAGAAAAGGTGGCGCGAAACTGAGCATGGTCTGGTTCCGTTTGAATGTCACTTTGCCAGAACAGGTCGGCAGCCTGAATGTCAGCGGAACCGATGTCGTTTTTGAAACTGTGGTCGATGACTATGCCGAAATCTGGGTGGATGGAAAACTGGACTCGGAAGTCTTTGGTCAATCCGGCGGCTCGTTCATTCGCGGATGGAACGCACCCAATCGGGTAGTGATTGCCCGCAACGCCAAACCGGGTCAGAAAATCCAGCTGGCGATGCTGGCGATCAACGGTCCGATTTCTGCGCCGCCATCCAATTTCGTCTGGTTCCGGTCCGCGACTTTGGACTTCCATAACCCGGTGACAAACAGCCAGTCATCGGAATTGCAGGTGGACCGAATCGATCCCGCAATCAACGAAATCATCGCGACCGATGCAACCGTCGAAAAAATTGCCAGCGGGTTTGCTTTCACCGAAGGCCCCGTGTGGACCCCCGGAGTAAATGGTGACGCGGGCTATTTGCTGTTCAGCGATCCGAACGAGAACACGATTTATCGATTGAACGGCGACCGGGAATTGTTTGAGTTTCGGGCCAAGAGTGGTTACACCGGTTTCGATATCGGTCGTTATCGCCAGCCAGGTTCCAACGGTCTTGCGCGGGACCGGGAAGGGCGGCTGACCATTTGCGAACATGGCAACCGCCGCATCACGCGAATTGAGAAAAACGGTTTGGTCACGGTGCTCGCTGACCGCTTTGAAGGAAAGCGGTTGAACAGTCCCAACGATTTGGTTTACCGGTCCGATGGCGCGCTGTTTTTTACGGATCCGCCGTTTGGTCTGCCTGGGCTTGGCGACGACCCGAACAAAGAACTCCCGTTCAGTGGTGTATTCTGCTGGAAGGATCGCCAACTTGCGGTTTTGTCCCGCGAGTTGTCGGGACCGAATGGCCTGGCTTTTTCTCCGGACGAAAAATACCTGTACGTCGGGAACTGGGACGATCACAACAAAGTCGTCATGCGATACGAAATCGATTCGCAAGGGAAGGCTGCGAACGGCAAGGTCTTCTTTGACATGACCACCGCCGAAGGCGAAGACGCGATCGACGGAATCAAGGTCGATGCGCGTGGCAACCTGTTCGTTTCCGGCCCAGGCGGATTGTGGGTTTTGTCCAGCGATGGCCGTCGCCTGGCCACGATTCGCCCGCCCGAACATCCACACAACCTGGCATTCGGTGGAGACGATGGCCGAACGCTGTTCCTGACCTGTCAAACCGGTGTCTACCGAATTCAGACCAATGCGCCGGGTGCAACCGTTGCGATGCCAATGACACAAACTTCAGGCACGGGAGTGAAACAATGATCGCTACGGCACCAGTCGATGTAACCCGGCCATTGAAAAAGGGGTCAGACCCTTTGGAGACCCGGCCTCAGAAAGTTGACATCAACGGGTCGGAAAGGGTCAGGCCCCTTTTTCAGGAAGTGGACAATTCCATGGAGCAACTGATGTCCGAAAGTATTCGCGAACGGGCGGGGCATCTCGTATTCGACGTCACAGTCAACGTGCGGGGCGATTGCGTTTGTGTTCGAGGCAAAGCCCGCTCGTACTACGGCTGGCAACTCGTCCAGTCGGCGTGTCAACGCCTTTTGTGGCCCGCAACAGATTATTCCCTGGACTGTGCGATGTACGTGGTGGGTGAAAATGAACCGGCCGATTAACCTGCGTGCGTTGTTGCAAAAACCGGAATCCGAACGAAGCGGACCTTCGCGACATGCGGCGATTCAAGTGCTGGTTCGTGCGCTAGAGTCTCACTGGCCCGAGTACCTGATCGAAGCAACGCTGCTGGGCCTGTTCATGGTTTCGGCCAGCCTGTTTGCCATCGCGTTGTCTTTGCCAGGCTCACCGGTTGTTGAGTTGATACCCGGTCCGACTGTTCGCAGATTTCTGATGGGTGTTGCGATGGGAGCGACGGCAATCGGGCTGATCCATTCGTCGTGGGGGAAGCGTTCGGGTGCCCATTTCAATCCGGCGGTGACGCTGACGTTTTTCAGTCTCGGAAAAATCGCCTGGCCCGATGCCGTGTTCTACATCGTTAGCCAGTTTGCAGGAGGCATCGCCGGAGTCCTGGTGGTTGCCATTTTTGCGAACCATCAAATGGCCCGACCCGAAATCAACTACGTCGCAACAGTTCCCGGTCCGGACGGAGCGGCAGTTGCCTGGTTCGTGGAATTCGCAATCTCTGCGGTCCTGATGTATGTGGTGCTGACGGTGTCGAGCCAGCAGCGTTTCGCCAATTGGACAGGAGTAGTCGCGGGTTGCCTGGTTGCAATCAACGTCACAATCGCCGCACCGCTGTCAGGAATGAGCATGAACCCCGCGCGAACGTTGGGATCAGCCCTCCCGTCCGGAACATGGACGGCTTGGTGGGTCTACTTCACGGCTCCACCCTTGGCGATGCTGTTCGCCGCACGATTGTACGTTTGGATCAAAGGGCGAACCTCAGTCCACTGCGCAAAACTCCACCACGAAAACCGCCAGCGCTGCATTTTTTGCAACAAGCCAGGCGCCTGATTTCTGTCCGCGGCATGGGCTTCCAGCCTGTGAACGCGCTGCCAACACAGGCTGGGAGCGCCTATGCCACGCTACGGCCGCTGGATGCCGAGTTTTTTCATGCGGCTGCGAAGCGTGTTGGGATTGATACCGAGGATGATTGCAGCGCCGCGCGGGCCGTCGATTCTCCAGCCGGTTTTTTCCAGCACAGAAAGGATGTGGTCCCGATCGACATGGTCGAGAGAGCCATTGGTTCCTGCCGTCGAATCGGAACCAGCGACCAGGTTTTTGTTGACGGGTAACGGAGTCGAACTTGACGACTGAGCGGTTTCACCAGACGTGCGCCGAACGCCCACACCCAAAATATCCGGATCGACAACCAGCTGCGAACCGCAGGACAGGATCGCCGCGCGTTCGATAATGTTTTGCAACTCGCGAATGTTTCCCGGCCAATGGTATTCCGATAGCAACCGCAACGATTCCGGCTCGATCCCGTCGAGTGTTCTCGCGAACTGCGCCGCAAAATGCCCGGCAAAATAGTTGGCCAACAGGGGAATGTCCCCTTTGCGTTCGCGCAGCGCCGGGAGATGAATCGGGAAAACATTCAGGCGGTAATACAGGTCTTCGCGGAAAGTCTTTTCGACAATCGCCTGTTTCAAATCGCGGTTGGTTGCTGCAATCAACCGCACGTCGATCGATACCGGTCCTTCCCCGCCGATTCGTTCCAGTTCCTGTTCCTGCAAAACGCGCAGGAGTTTCGCCTGCATTTCGATCGGCAGGTCACCGATTTCATCCAGAAAAATCGTCCCGCCATCGGCCAGCTCAAAGCGGCCGACACGACGGGAGATCGCGCCGGTAAACGAGCCTTTTTCG
>JAYVKA010000524.1:0-2190 GCA_043768885.1 Planctomycetota bacterium | reverse complement strand
AGCGGAAAAAACACAAAAAAGGTGTCCCGATATTGATAGGCAATATTGTCGAACAGACTCAATGGACCACTCCTGGTAGGGCAATACGATCAAACAAGTGCGGGATTTTCTTTGGAGATCTTCCCTGAAAATACCCAAGTCTGACGTCGCAAGAATTGTATCAGATCAGGCGGTGTGCTGCGCAGAGATTGGTGCGTTCCTTTTCGGGCCGGGAGACACGGCGAAGCAGGCGGTGATCGCTGTCTATTTTCCCAGATCGCGAGCGCGGGTTGCGGCACTTGTCACTGCGGCAATTACAGACGCCGCGAAACCCCGTTCATCCAGCTCGCGAAGGCCGTGGGCTGTCGTTCCCATGGGACTTGTCACGCGATCGGCCAGCACGCGGGGATGATCGCCGGAATCCTGCATCATTCGCGCTGCACCGAAAACTGTTTGAACCGCCAGTTTTCGGGACTGGTCCCTCGACAAGCCATTCAGAACACCAGCTTCGATCATCGCTTCGATAAATCGAAACACAAAAGCCGGGCCGGAACCTGACAAACCGGTAACAGAATCCAGCAGCGGCTCATCGATTTCGATGACCAGCCCAATCGATTCAAACAGTGAAGAAACCAACTGTTTGTCCTCCACCGTTGCAGCATCGGAACTACAAAGCCCCGTTGCCGCTTCGCCTATCAGCGCCGGCGTGTTCGGCATTGCCCGAATCACCCGTTCCTGTCGGGTTTTCATTTGCAGGGATTTCAAACTCAACCCGGCCACCACAGAAACAATGCAGGAATTGGGTGGAGGCTTGAATCCCTTCAACGCGACTTCGACGATGTGCGGCTTGACTGCCAAAATCAGGACCCGGCACTCGCCCGGCAATTCCGTCCCCTGCTCGAAAGATTTGGCTCCCGGGACGGCAGTGGTAAACCGTGTGCGAGCCTCAACGTCAGGATCGACTGCAAAAATGCGTTCGGGGTTCGACTGGCCACTTGAGACAAACCCCCGGGCCATAGCCATAGCCATTTGGCCTGCTCCGATGAAACCAATGATGTTTTTCGCGGACATGGAAGCCTGCTTTCATGCAGTGTAGAAATCGGATCTGGCAAAATACGCTAGCGTTCCGTCGCTGCCGCACATTATCCGTGTTACGGCAATCGCCGCAACATGTGCAAGCGGTCGGACGGGTTCATGATTGGCGATTGCCATGGACTCCGCGACCGATTTCTGGGATACGCACCTCTCGCATTGTCTCACTGTAATAGAGTCGGGAACCAGGAAAATGAGAGTAGCTCAAGCACTATTCATGTTGGCGGTGGCTGGACTGTTAACTTGCCCGAATTTGATGGGCCAGGAATTGTTCAGTGGAGCCGGAATCAGCGACAAGCAGTTTGGAATTGAATCAGGGCGAAGCGCCCAGAAACAGGGAGTCAACAATCTGGTCCGCCAGATTGAAGAGGCCGAAGAACCACGCGAGTCTATGTTCGCGATGCCCGAATGGATGAAGCCGAAAAAGCCCCAGTTCACAAAGCCACGGTTCCTGTCCCCAAATCCAAACGGCAGCAGCTGGCCGCAATTGCCCAAGCCAGCCTGGATGGGTGGACAACCGAAACAGGCATCGTACGGCTCGAATCCTCAGGGCGGATTTTTTTCCGCGGCCGGAAAGAACTTCAATCAATGGCGACAGAACACGGGCCAGTCCATTCAGACCACGAATGAAAACATTCGCAATTCATCCAGCCAGGCCTGGCACAACATGACCACGGCTTTTCCCCGCCCAGCATGGATGAATGCCGGCTCCAACGAAAACCCGCCCGCCATCCAACCACCCCTCCGCTCCGCCGACAACTGGAGCGCCCGCTCGACCGACCGCTTTTAGGATTATGGATCAGTTTCAGGGAATCACGCCGACCGAACAGCCGAACAATACGTTGAATAGGGCTGAGGAGTTTGGCGAACTCGTCTTGCAATTCCTGAAGTGCCCAATCAATGCGAGTGGAACCAATCACTGTGATTGGACGCGCGCCTGACATTCAGCCAATTTCCGACCAAACCTCGTTGGTTTCCCGTCACAGGATGGCGATGGTCAGAAAGTGTTTTTTTAGATTGGACGAAAGCAAGGCCAGCTTGTGCAGCAAACTCTGAATTCTCCACCAGATACACCGGTGTGTCGGACCGAAGCTGATTGGCCTTCCGCCTCCCTTGCCG
>JAYVKA010000523.1:0-8297 GCA_043768885.1 Planctomycetota bacterium | reverse complement strand
TGATGCTTGGTTTGCTGTTCGCAGCAATGGCATTTGCGCATTGACGTCCATCGTACTGCCCGAGTTACGCCGGTGCGAACTGGGCCAATGCCTGGGGTGCGACGTCTTCTTCGGCCAGCAAAATTGCAACGTCACCAGGTTGCATGCGATGATCACCTTCGGGAACGCAGACGTAATCGTGCTGGAGAACCGCACCAATCAACGACCTTTGCGGCAGTTGTGACTCCGAAAGCGAGACTTTGGTCAGTGGTGCCCCTGCGGCAACTTCGACTTCGATTACATCGATGACACTGCCCGGAAGGCGGCTTCGCGAAATCTCAATACCCTTGGTCAGGTACGCCAGAATCTGTTTTGCCGTGACTTCCCGCTCGCTGACTGCATGATCAATGCCCAGTTTTCCCATCACGCTGGCATAGTCGGGGCGGCCGATAACAGCCATGATTTGCTTTGTCCCAAGGTCTCGCGCCTCCACGCACAGCATAATGTTGTCTTCGTCGTCGCCAGTACAAGCCACAAACACGTCGGACCGACCAACGCGTTCTTCTTCGAGGTTTCGCCGTTGCGTGGCATCGCAGTTTACGATTGATGTTGAACCAAGTACCGAAGCGAGCCGTTGGCAACGGGCTTCGTCGCTTTCCAAAAGAGTCGTGACAAAGCCCTCTCGCTCCAAAGTCCTCGCCAGGTGTAGCCCGGTTTCCCCACCGCCAGCGATAACGATTCGTTTCATCTCGGGTGGAGCTGCGTCAAAGACTCCCCGAATCGAGCGGGAATGTTCCAACCGACAAAACACGACCAGTCGATCGCCAACCTCCAATTGATCATTCCCCCCAACGATCCATGTCCTTTCGCCACGCGTAATCGTTCCTAACCGAACGTTGGACGGCAGTTTCAAGTCCTTGAGGGGAGCCTTTGTAGATTTGCCCTCTCGTTCGACCACCAGACTTAAGACCTGCAGTTCACCACGCGTAAACTGCTCGACCACGACACTGCCCGGATCGCGAACGTGGCGAGCCAGCTCGGCCGCAGTCAATTGTTCCAGACTGAGCAATCGGTCGATCTGGAAATGGCGCTGGTAATCAAACGTGCTCATGTCATGAAAAATGGGGGCATAGACACGGGCCAGCGCCCGACGCGCCCCCATCATCTTGGCCATGCTCGCAGCGACAATATTGACTTCGTCGTTCCCGGTGACCGCCAGGCACAGATCCGCCGAAGCGATTCCGGCCTGAAAAAGGGTCACGCTTTGGCTGGCCGATCCAGTGATTACCCGCACGTCGAGGTCTTCGTTGATGCGGCGGGTCCGTTCGTAATTGTCATCAACAACAGTAACGCTGTGCTCACGCGAGCAAAGCAGCTCCGCGATATGAGTGCCGACTGTTCCCGCACCAAGGACCACAATGTTCATTCGGAAAACCCGGCAATACTGAATTTGGAATCGAAAATCATAACCCGAAACGTCAGCGAGGAACGAGACTGGCTCCCTCGTTTACGCTTCGGGTTTCTGGTTTTACACGCAATTGGTTTATCACCAAACCCGCCGTTTGCAAACTGGTACAGCCCAATCAACGACAATAGGAACGTCACAATTTCATGCGACGTGCCCTATATTTGGCCTAAACGGTCTTCAATCCTTAACGTGCCGGTGAGACGGGAGTCTCCAGCAAATGCTCGACGATACACCGGATTTGCGTGTAATCGTGATATCCGCTGGTCGAAAACCGGACCCGGCCCTGTTCGTCCAGGAACAGCAGCGTTGGCATCGATCCACCACCAGGAATCTGCTCCATCACGGAATCTTTGCCGACCACCAGGTCGTAGTTGATTCCATGTTCATGGGAAAAATCGACCAGTTTCGCACGGATTTCATCGACCGTCGGCTCGGGCTCCATAGCGATTCCAACCACCCGAACGCCCCGGTCAGAAAACTCATTCTGCAATCGGATCAGGTGAGGCAAGCTTGCCCGGCATGGATTGCACCAAGTCCCCCAGATATCCACTACCCGCAACGTGCCGGTGTAATGGCTTAGATCCCGTTGGCTTCCGTTCAGGTCGGGGAGCGAAAACCGAAACTCGAACGACTGAAATGTCGCAATCGCCGATCGAACGCCGTTCTTGACCTGGTTTCGGTAGGCCTGTTGCTTGCTGCTGACCAGATCTTTGATTGCCGGACCTGTGGAGCAGTTCAACAGGCGATCACAATCCAAAATTTCTTCGAACTCAACCAGTCCCCAGCTCAGGGATTCCTGGATCGACGATCGGGCCAAGTCGCCGTTGCCTTGCATGGCATAGCCGTGTGCTTCGGCCAACAACAACGGAGCCAACCCCGAAATCGCCTGACGAGGATAGGCCGGATTGTTGCGCAGGTTGCGGCCGATCGTGCCCACGGCCAACAACAGATCGCCACTTTTGCGGACGTTGACAGTTGCCAGATACGGAGCCAGTTCGCGTAAGGCCGAAACAAGCCGGAACGACGTCTCGGTTTGCCCCGTTCCGTTCATACCAGGCTGTCGGGAAAGTTGCTCGCAATATTCCAGGCAAAAATCAACCCAGACTTCACCGTCCGAAGACTTCCGAAACAAAGTCGATTCGGGCAACACGTCGGCCAGAAACTCGATCGCTTTCAATCGGGCCGCCGGGTCATTCTTGTTATCGCGAACTACCCTGTCGACTTTCGCCAGCAAATCATCCCAGCCCTGAAACACCGTCAACGACTGGCGAATGATCTCGAACGAAGCCTCAGGAGTTGTTGCAGTCGAAAGTTCGGCCGGTTGAGGTGAGCCCTGGCCACTTACCAATCCCGCATTCACATTCGCAGGCACCAGGACAAAAAAAGTTCCCACCATGGAACAGATCAAAACGGGCCACACGGCCAAGCGACGATTCAAAGTCATTGCTCATTCCTTTGAGGACGAAACATTCAAGTACGCAGTTGGCCGATTTGGGTCAGAGCCAACGACGGGCAAGGCTAGCCGTCAGGCGAAATCACCCAAAGGGGGGAAAACGTCGTAATTGAGTCTATGCAAAAAAAGACGCCGCAAAACATCTTTTGTGACCTATCAACTTACTTTGCGCACAGGTGTTTCAAACGCTGCCGCGAAAAAAAGATCCCGGGAACCCCCCGTTTTTGGGGATTGCGATCGGCGATTCCGATTCAAAACTCCTGCCGTAATAGTCGCTCCAAATTTCCCATCTTCGTTTGCGACTCTCTCAAAATCAAAACCGAAGCGACGTGATGGGGCGTATTGGTCAGGGCAGACTTTCGGATAGGCTCCTTGGCTGGTCCCTTCCAAATCAGTCCCGACCCGTTTCGACGAAACCATGCGCGGCATTCAAATCACCAGCCAAACCAGTCTGGTTCGCGCGATGGGCCGGTTGGCGATTCCGAATCTTGCCGAAGAGTTTTTGATGCTCGCCGTCGGCTGGACGGACTGGTATCTTGCCGGGCACTGGATCGGAACGGACGCTTCCAAAGCTGCGATGGGATTGCTGGGCTACATCATGTGGTTGTTGCCCAACAGCTTCGTTGCCGTATCGATCGGGGCGTTGGCACTGATTGCAAGATATGTCGGAGCCGGTAACCGAAGCGGTGCCGAGTTGATCGCCAAACAATCGTTGATGGCCGGTCTGGCTCTTGCCGGATTCCTGACGGTCGCGTGCTATTTTCTGGGCGATTCCCTGATCGGAATCATGCAATTGCGCGGAGAAGCGGCAGAATTGGCAAGCTCCTATCTCGCCCTCCTCGTCCCTATCATCCCCTTGATCATGCTCGAGAAGGTCGGCACGGCCTGCTTGCATGGTTCCGGTGATACGGTAACCGGCTTTGTCGCCAGATGTTTTGTTGCGACGATCAATTTGCTGGCAAGTTTCTCGCTGATGACCGGCAGTTTTGGACTGCCGGAACTCGGCTGGCTTGGTCTTGCCTGGGGAACAGCAATCGGGCATTCGACCGGAGCCCTGATTATCGCGGCGGCCCTGGTCAGCCGTCGTAGCGGACTTTGGCGAGGCACCTCCGGATGGTGGATTCAGTGGCCGATCATTCGCCGGATCTTCAACATCGGTTTGCCAGCAGAGTTCGACGTAATGGCTTTGCTTGGCGGGCAATTCGTTTTTCTGGCAATGATCAACAGTCTGGGAACTGCCGCCGCGGCCGCCCACTCGCTGGCAATCCAGATCGAGGCGTGCGCCTATTTGCCAGGCAGCGCCTTTCAGGTCGCTGCCGCGACAATGACAGGCCAGTTATTGGGGGCCGGCGACAAGGCCCGGGCCCGAAAAGCCGGCCTGGTTTGCCTGTTCTTCGGCGGAATTGTGATTTGTCTGTCGGGCGTCGTGATCTATCTGTTTGGCGAGCAACTGGGTGTTTTATTTGTAGGCTCGAACGACCCCGGAACGACGCAAAAAGCCGGCGAACTTCTGCGAATTGTCGCATTCGCAATGCCCAGTCTGGCAACAGTCATGATCCTGAGCGGTGCACTTCGCGGCGCCGGAGATACCCGGTTGCCATTCGTTTACACCATGATCGGTCTGGTCGGAGTTCGATTGCCGCTGACTCTGTTCCTCAGTTTTCAGTTCCCGCTCGCCGGTTTGTTTCCCGAATTCGCCCTTCAGGGGATAGCCCTGGGAGTCGCCGGCGGGTGGTATGCGATGCTTTCCGACCTGGTTGTCCGGTCCGCTTTGTTCACCCACCGATTCCTGGGCGGCCACTGGGTCCACCGCATTGTCTAGCCAACACTATTGCGAGGTTACCGCTCGATTTTAGGGTAGTGGATCAGGTGCAATCGCCGATCTCGATCAGATTCACTGCCCGGAAGTTGCCCGCATCTGACGGAAGTCAGTCCCCAGCCTGGAACCATCGTTTGGCCATGAGTTCGCGAACGGAGCCGGTTCCCAATACTACAACGGCCAATAACAGCGGTAACAGGTAATAGATTATCCGATAGGCAAGTAGCGATGCGACCAACGAATGACCGGTCGGCGGCAACATCGTAATCAAAACAATTTCCAGCACCCCAAGGCCGCCTGGCACGTTGCTCACAAGTGCCAAAATGATTGCCAACAAATAGATTGAGGCGAACGGAAGAAAACCAATCGTAACCTCCTGCGGCAGCAACACGTACAATGTTCCTGCGGCGAACAGAAAATCAAAACCGGCAACCATCGCCTGGGCCACTCCGATCCCCAGCGGCGGAGGCTGGAAATTCACCCCAAAAAAATGAATCGGATGGCGACGATACGCACACGCCGAAAAGTATCCACAGGCCAAAACCAGCATGATCGCGCCGATTGGCCGACTGGTCCCCATCGGCAAATCGAAGCGTGGCGGCAATTCGAAGGGACTAATTACAAACAACAGACCGGCAATCGAAAAAAGGCCAATCCAAAACGCGAGTGACACAAAGAAGATCAACCGCACGATTTCCCGGGGGCTCATTCCCCAACCGGTATACAGTCGAAACCGGATTGGCGTCGCTCCGAAAAACATCCCCAGTGAATTTCCAAACGCAAACGACAATGTTGAAGCCGTCGCGATTTGCGCAAGCTTCACCGGATGATGGACCAAACGGGTTCCCAGCCAGTCATAACCGATCATGATCAGATAATTGACTGCGGTCAACAGAATCGCCACGAACACGACCGAATAGGGAAGCGAATGAAAACTGGCGACAACATCCTGCCAGCGAACAGTCTTGAATTCGTGGTACAGCAACCAAAACGCGGCGATGACTACCGATAGCGTGATCGCTGAACTAGTCCACGGCCAGGCCTTGTGCCAGAATCCGTCCGCCGGGCGATTCTGGTCCGTCGAAGCCGTCGAGTCCGTTTCCTCCTGTGGTTTACTCATCTTTTACGAAAAGCACTCTGCCGTTCAAAAATCACCGTGAAGCAAACCCCGATGCCAGGCATCGAGAAGCCCGGCTCAATTTTTACAAATCAGGTTGCCTTCTGTTCCAGTATGATTCCGATGTGGCCGGAATCAAAGATCAATCCGGATTTGCTGAAAATCCGGAAATCGCCGCCTTCAATCCACCGTCAAATCGACTCGAGTGAAATCAAAGCGGGTTCATCTTGGACTATTCCCACCCGTGACCATGGCGGCAGATCCACCCGCTGTAACGTTGATCGATCAATCGAAACAGGTCCAGGCCATTGTGGTCTCCATCTCCCAACACGATCATCGGCGGCCTGATGATCGATACTGGAACGCCATCAGAAAATTCCCTGGCCCGGGCTTCGCAAGATGCCTTGCATTGCCCGTAGAAGGAAATCGGCCTGGGCCGGGGCAGCCTCGGAAAGCGGGCGCGTACCATTGCTTGGTCCGGCAGCGGAAATCGAAGAGACGTAGACCATCGTTGGCGGCAAATGAACGCTCGCACAAGCGTCCAATACATTCTTCATCCCCGTCGAATTCACGCGGACCAGATCGCCGGGCCGCACCGCGTACGTCGATGCCGAAAGGTGATCAACCAAATCGAATTCATGGATGGAATCGAAAAGGGCGGCCGGTGACTCGACAACGTCGCCATATATCAGCGAACAATTTTTCCGCATCAATTCCGATACATCGGAGGTTGCCCTGACGAAACAGCTGACCTGTTCTCCCTGCGAAACCAGTCGCCGGACGAGATTGGCGCCTGGGAACCCTGACGCACCTGTAACAAGAATCCTGTTTGCAGTCATTGCTCATCCCATTTCCAAAAAACGACTTTGAATATGGTTCGACTAACTCTGCCCGCCTCGGCTTGTCAATTGTTGATGCCAAAACTCACATCGACCACTTCAGTTGGCTTCGATGGTTCTTTTTGACAGAAAATCATTATCGGGCCATCCGGTTTCAACTGCAACTTCCGAGGTCATCGATTTTCTTTGCGATCATCACGACTTCGCCCCAATTCGGACAGCAAATCGGTCTGGACCTGTTGGATTTCCAAAAGTCGCTGCCATTGATGGGTCAGCAACAGGTCCAGCTTGGCATGCAAATGGCGGATTTCAAGTTCGGCTTTGAGATTCACCCGATAGTCGTTCTCGGCCCGCAATCGGTCTTTGGCTTCCTGACGGTTTTGGCTCATAAAGATGACCGGAGCCTGAATCGCGGCCAAACAAGACAAAACAAGGTTCAGCAGTATGAACGGAAACGGGTCAAAGGGTTTCGACAACAACGCAATCGAGTTGACCGCGATCCAGACCAAGAGGACGCTGCCGAAAATCAAAATAAAATTCCAGCTTCCACCAAACGTCGCGACGCGATCGGCCAATCGATACCCCAGCCTGGAGTCCTCTAAATCGCGGCACCCAGATTTTCGGTCAGAATGTCGTGCTCACGCAGACTGGCGATGACATCGTGCTCAAAGTCTGTCAGTTCACCCTTTTCCTGAATCAAAACATGTTGGACATACGTGCCGCGATATTGATTCAGTTCATCGTGGCAAATGTATCCATCCAGCGACCAGTTCGGGTGGTCCGCAGCGATTAGCTCAACAATCGGAGCCCGAACGAACCGTGCCGGCACCACCTGGGAAATGGAAAACGACTTTCCGCAGACCTGACAGGTAACGTAATGGTTTTTGCTCACAACTGGATCCCCGGATTGACGGAATCAAACGCTGATCTGGTCGATCGTTTCGTGATCGACAGACCAGCCTGACTGGGTTACCCAAATGCAACGTAAATGATCCTGGGAACCGATACAACGCAAGCCCATGAATGCTCAGGGGCTTGCGCGAAAATTCATACAAAAAATGGCCGGCGAAGGGCCAAAACCAGAGCGGAGAGGACAGGATTCGAACCTGCGGTACAGTTTGACCCGTACGCGTCTTTAGCAAAGACGTGCTTTCGACCACTCAGCCACCTCTCCGGAGTCTTGCCAGAGTCTGGATTCTGGACAATTTCGGCCCCGATTTCAAGCCGGTTTGCCCGGGTTTTTCCAGCCCCGGCAACGGGCTTGCCACATCCAGGCAAGCCTGTAGACTGATCCAGTTGCCCTGCAAATCGGCTCAACAGCGAACCCGGAACGCACACAAACAGTCCGTTTTGATTGACAGGCGACGTTCGAATCAGGTTCGTGCTGCAAACCTGTTTCACGAGTGCAATTTCCTGCGACGCCCGCCGGCTTTGGTGGGCCGTAGGAACATAAAAACATTTTTGGCGGAGTAGCTCAGTTGGTTAGAGCACAGGCTTCATAAGCCTGGGGTCACCGGTTCAAGTCCGGTCTCCGCTACTTGAAGGCCCCCCGCAAACAGTCGTTTCGCGGGGGTTTTTATTGCCACTCTCACCCGTGGCGTTGGCTTCCAGCCGAAGCAATA
>JAYVKA010000522.1:0-8667 GCA_043768885.1 Planctomycetota bacterium | reverse complement strand
TTGATGATGTTTTGGCGATTCATATCGACAACTACGAGCGGCTAGCGACCGTATGTTGTGATTTTTCCGCAAGTGTTTCAGTTGTTTCGAACGAACAGTCTCTGGCAAACCGCAGAGGGGATTTCCTCGGAAATGTACAGGGGCGTTTTGTTAAGAAACATGAGGGTTTGATGATTATGTACCAGGTTGCAGATTTATACCGGACGGAGCGTGTGTTTGGTGGTGAAAAACTGAAGGGTATTCTTTCTCCGTTCCCGTGTGACCAGCTAACATTTCTCGACTCGGAGTACGCAATTCAAATTGCCAATACGACCGGGTCGGGATCAATGGGTCCAAGGGAATCATATTTTCCCAATCGTTTATTCGATCCTTCCGCGTCATTGGGTGTTTGCAGCGTGGGGCCGTTGGCTGATCCTGTACATTGGTTGAAATTCCCGTCTACCGGAAGCGAAAAGCCTGTTTCTGCAATTGATGGCAATATAGTCAAGGTTACAGGCACGTTTAACGACATAACGCTGGAAACCTGGTTTGATGTTTCAAAGGGCGCTTCAGTTTGTTACTACTCGGTTCGTCCTTCGGAAAATCAAGTCTGTGAGTATGAAGTAGACGAATTTGTGGAGATTGGGGACAAGTTGTTTTTCCCGAAAATGGCCACTGGAACCTATGTTCATTCGGGTGAATTTCCCAGACGGTGCGTTTTTTGGAATTCCGAAAACGTGTCCAACAACCTGCCGATCGGTGCCGATCAAGTTGTTTTGACTTTCACGCAATGGGAGTTGCCGATTTACGAATATCGCGACCCGACCAAGGTTGTGGTCTTGCGTCCAAGGTCGCTATTGAATCTGGCCAGCTTGCCTGAACTTGTCAAAGCCCTGGAAAGTGGAGGAAGAATGGAGTTGCCTACGGCCAATTCCTGGCCTGCTGCTACACTAAACGCGGGCTGCCCACTGAATACCATAGAGAATGGGGCAGGTGTTTCGGGCGACAAATAACAGGGTCAAGGGAGTTTTCCCTAGGCGAGCTGCGATTGCGTCTTGAATGGTGTTTTTCATGAAAAAAAACGGGCGTTGTCCAAGGGTGCATTTGGAGTTTGGATATTCGCGAGATTGTTGGCGAATTCTCGGTGTTGGCCTGTTTGCAGCGATTTGCTGGCAAGCACCGACAGTCACCAATGTTTTGGCGACCGCTGTTCCATTGGAACAAGAGATTGCCCCTTCCCAGTCCAATCTGTCCAAGGTCTCTTCCAGGTCAGAATTGGCGGATTCGTTTTTTCGTTGGGTTTGTCATTTGCCCAGAATGAACAGCAAATCGGAATACGGATTTCCGGCTAGTGGCAACGTTCTTGGTTTCTGGACAGGTGTTGATGCATTGATGACTGGTCAGGTTCAAAAGGCGCTCCAAATGTCTCCGTCCGAGATTGAGGAGCTTTCAGAGGCATACGACGAGGAGTGGCCTGCCAGGCGATTAGTGTTGTTGGATTGCCTAAAGGCAGGTTTGAATGGGCCGATCGGTTTGGATGAAATTGAAATACTTGAAAACAGGTTTCGAGTGGCGGACGAGAATGTATTGAAGGTCGTTCCTGCCGCAAGGGTTGAAGCCGCAAACAAGATTCGCAATTGTGGATTACTCAGATTACATGGAGTCCAGGGAGTTTTGGCTGGAAATGGATTCGATGAGTATTCGCAACATGAAAATGATGAAGCTCCAGACCGGCGGATATGGGAAGCGGCGGCAAAGGAAGGGCAGGAGCTTTGGAGCAACTGCCTTGGGGAGGCAGGCGAGCTTTTGGAGCAACAGTTCCCCGGACATGAGTTTGAGAAAATTTCCAGGTTTGGCCTGTCGGGTTACTCGGACATTACGATTCAATTTCTGGAGCCTTCGAATCGAAAACATTTGGACAAATTGCTGGACGCTGCAAATGATGCATCGGGGGAAAAACTTCGCAATTTGATGACGTTGCAAATTGAGCTCGTGATGAGGGCGGATGGCGATTTTCATCTTGGGACCCAAAACCACGATGAGATTTACACAATCGAATGTTTCAATTGTTTTTTCAGGTTTTCGGATCCGAGTTCATTTGCATTAAATTTGAGAAAACGCGATAGCGTGTATCCGGAAACGGATGATCCCAATGTCATGGAGCGATGGTTGTCTTCGAACCGATTTGAATTGTCCAGCGATCAAATCCTGGAGATAGCCGAAAAGTACCGGGAGTTGTACACCGAGTATGATCAAATAGAGGCTGCCAATGGTGGATCGATTGAATATATCGATGCCGATGCAAGAATGTACGATCGAATCTTGAGCGATGTCTTGTTGCCGCATCAAAGGGAGTACATGTGCGAACATTTAAGATCAGGACTTTTTCGCTTTTCGGGCCCCATTTTGACGCTTGGTGTACTGAATAAGAAGGAACGGGACAAGGCGATCGAGTTGTTGCAAGGGCCAATTGCTGAATATCGAAAACGATTGGAGCTTCTGGAGACGTTGACGTTGTCACGAGCGATTGAAACCCTTCCCGACAATTTGAGGAGAAAGGTTTCAATGATGGTGGGAACTCGCCCTCATTTTTGGACACCGAGCTTGCACTTGATTTGGTTAAACTCAGTGGGACATTCTCCTGAATCGATCAAGAAGTTTTATTCCGATTTGCACAGGCAGCACTTGCAGGAACTGATGCGGCAAGACAACCAGTAGAAACCGGCGGCGGGTTCCAGATTGGAAGTGTCCAATATCAAAACGTCGTATTTGAGGGAGCATCGATTGCCGGTCCATGCCAAACACTCACTACTTGCCGGAATCAACAACAGGTTGAAACTCAGCGGGCAAAGTGATTTCGCGTTCTGTTGCGGCGGTTCGGGTTGTGACGAGGACCATCTTTTGGCCGGGTTGCTCGGGGTCTTCGGTTAGGGCCCAAACCAGTTCGCACAACGGATCACTCGGTCCGGTTGCGGTCTTCTTAGGATTGGCCCGAAACATGATCTCGGTCAGGATCTCCGACAAGGGCTTGGCCGTGATCGCAAAATTTCCGGGGCGCTGATTTTGGGTGATGCCCTGTTTTACGAGGTCCGTTCCTTCCATTCGAATCCGGAATTTGAAGGGCAGACTGTTGTACTGGTCGTTGATCTCGGTCTCGATTCCCTGCAACAACAAACCAAGGTCCGGGTTCGTGGTGACTTCCAGGTCGCGGGGAAGTTCAAGCAATTGTTCCAGGGTGGAGATTGTAACCGCCGGTTTCGCTGTGGTCGCGGTGTAAGGGATTCCGGATGCGAAGCTGAGTGCAATCTTGCTGCTGCCAATCAAGTTGTGCGGAGCCGTCGAGGGCAACCAGCAATTGGCGACCACGACTTCGTTTTCGATTCCGGTCCGAACGTTTCGGTAGACTTCGTAAATCATGTTGTCCATTTGCAGACGGACCCGTTCCCACCAGGGACTGGACGGCACTGCGGCAATCTTTTGAGCCAATTCGGTTTTGAAAAAAGCCAGTTGTCCGTCCAGCTTTTCGAGGGCTTTTTCCGGCCGCAAGTCAACGCTGTGGTCCAGCATCAATTCCAGATAACTCTCGTCGTCGAGATGCAGGCTGATCAGCCCGGCCCGCAACGTCTCGTCGAATTCGGTCCGCAGCCGGCTGGTAATCGGCCCCCAGGTTTTGCCGACCAGAGCCTGGCCCGCATCATTGAACAGTGCGGCGGGAACAAAGAGTGCATTGATCGTCCGGTCATCGTCGGCCATCGAAGCCAATCGGGATAACGGGCCGTCGAGTGCGGGTTTGCCTCCGGCCGCGACCGATTCACCAATCAAGTCGGCTGGCCCAAAAACCAATGTCGATATTGATGGAGTTTCACCGGATGAATCGATGACCGCAAAAACATCGCCGCCGTTGCGTTGGAAAAACAGGCCGAATTCGGATTTCGCTTCTTCGTCATCCGCCGCCGGCTGGAGTGAGAGTTCGGTCTGAAGTTTTTCGGGCAGAGCCGGCTGTTTGAGGTGCGTCACGAAAACGCTGCGGTATTTCAGCGGATCTTCGTCGATGTACAGTCCGACCAACAACTCGCTGACTTCCGCCGGTTCCAACCCCGTTCGTGACTGGAAATCGGCGATGATCGATTCCAGCCCTGCCCCGCCGGCCTGAACCAGCCGCATCCCTTCTTCCGACGAAAAAAGTCTCGATGCGCGAATCGAGAAAATCATGCGAGGAGCGGGAGGCAACCAGGCGAGATCCAGACGCGAGCCGGTCGTCGGCGATTCCCACAATGATTTTCCGTCGTCCGGAATTACTTTTTGGGCAATCACTGCGTCGGGATTCGTTACGACGGGGGTTTCGGTTTCGTCAGGTCCAGCTATTGCAACGTTTTGTACCAGTTGATTGTTGTCATTCGTCGGCGTGCCCAGGCCAACCGACGTGTCGTCAACAGGTTGAAACCAGAAAATGACAAATGTGAGCAAGCCAAAAGAAGCGGCGGCGGCCAGCCACTTTGGCCACGGATTCTTTCTGGATTTCGTTCGAATTGATTTGGAGTCGGCAACGCCAGACAATTGCGGGAGGTCCTTGCGAATCGACGATGGACTCGTTTCGATTTCGATTCCAGCCGGTCGGATAACCGGTTTTCCGGATGCTCCGCTGTTGAATCGCTGAATCGATTCCCGCATGATCAAAAGCGTTTCCGCTGGCTCCGCCTCTTCAAAGCTCTCGATGCCGGAGGCCCGCATGAGAATCTGGCTGATCTCGCCCGCCGCTGGTCGTTCGGCAGGATTTTCGTCCAGCATCTTGCAGATCATTTTCTTAATGGGCTCGGGCATTTTTTCGCCGGCCAGATTTTCCGCCTGGGCACTCGCCGGATCCGCTCCACGATCCAGACTGATTGCTTGACCAGTCCACAAGCGAATCGTAGTGCAGGCCAAATGAAAATTGTCGGTGGCCGGACCGGGCTCGGATGTCGCAGCGTTCCAAACTGTTGCGGGCGTTGACCAAAAGGGCATGCGAAGGCTAGCAGAGTTTTTCGTGACCAGCCAAAGATTGTTCAGGTCGATATTGCCGTGGAAGGTTCCGGCGTCATGGATACTCTGGACTGCCGATGCGATTTGTGCGATCAGCCGTGCGGTTTGCTGCGAACCGGATTTCTTTCCGTCAGGCAGCAACTGGGCGAGGGATTTTCCGGAGGGAAATTCGTTGGCGACAAAACCGTAATCGGGCAGACTGACTGCCTCGAAGACTTCCAGCAGGTGTGGATGATGGACGCGTGAAACGAGACTTGCCCGTTGCTGGATTTCTTGCCAGGAAACGGTTGCCGCGATGGCTTGGGGCGAAGCTGTTTCGAATTCCAGCAGCGTCAGGTGTCCGGACGGCACATGTCGTGCAGCGAAACTGCCAGCGAGTGGGCCTGTGCCAATTTGGTCCAGCAGCAGGTAACTGGCCAGATAAAACGGCCCGGATTCGCCGCTTTCGAGAACCTTCAGTTGCCAGGGGGACAGCAGTTTGCGCTCGACCAGTGCGGCCCGCGCCTGTTCCGAGCTGGCGGATCCGTTGTTGCGGAACGAATCGATGACTTCTGCGGGAACCAGGCGACTGGCTTCCAGCAGGTCCCAAAAATTGTCAGGGTTGTTACTCAACGGAGGCACTGGTGTTTAATTTGTTGAAGCTGAAGATTACATTATCAGGTTTTACGGGGCCTTGGATACCGATCCGTTTTTGCGGTGAAGTTGTGGCCTTGCGAATCCCGTCACCGCCGCCTTGACTTGTCATGAGCGGAACACGCAGCGAAATCCCACGATCCCGGACTGAACGAAATCGTTCGAACGCCACCTTTGGCAATTCCGCACGGTTTGCCTGCTGCATCCGATTAACGCCCAGCCAATCTCCATTGTACCCAGCATGAATACAGTCACGGCGACGCCGAAACCCCTGTCCCATCTGAAACCCAACGAAGCAGTCCAATTGTATTTCGATCGCGCGGCCGCACATCTGGGGCTGCACGAGAGTTTTTGCCGGCTTTTGCGGACTGCCAAGCGGGAATTGACGGTCGAAGTACCGGTCGAAATGGACGATGGTCGGCTGGAAACGCTGGTCGGATATCGCGTCCAGCACAACAACGCGCGGGGTCCGATGAAGGGTGGTTTGCGGTACCACTACGACGTGGACCTGGACGAAGTCCGGGCGTTGGCCAGTTTGATGACCTGGAAAACGGCGGTCGTCAATATTCCCTACGGCGGGGCGAAAGGGGGCATCTGTGTCGATCCCAGCTTGCTCAGCCGCAAGGAACTTCAGCGTGTTACGCGAAAATTCATCGACCAGATTCACGAAGTCATCGGCCCTGACAAAGACATTCCGGCTCCCGACATGGGAACCAATTCCGAGATCATGTCGTGGATTCGCAATCAATGGGAAAAATATCACGGTTTCAATCCAGCCTGCATCACGGGCAAGCCGGTCGAGGACTACGGTGCGAAGGGTCGGGAAGAAGCGACCGGACGGGGTTGCGGAATTCTGGCCTTCAAGATGCTGAAACGACTTGGCCGAAAACCGTCCGAAGTTTCCGTTGCGATTCAGGGATTTGGGAACGTCGGCTCGCATGCTGCAAAATACATGCACGAATCGGAGTTCAAGATCATTGCGGTCAGCGATATTTCCGGCGGCTATTATCGCAAGGAGGGGCTCGATATTCCGGGTGCGTTGCATTACGTGTTGAAGAACGGCTCGTTGCAGGGCTACACCGAAGCTGATTCGATTTCGAACGAGCAATTGCTGACGCTGGATGTTGACATGCTTGTGCCGAGCGCCCTGGGCAACGTCATCCACGAAGGAAACGCGGAGGCGATCAAGGCGAAATACATCATCGAAGGAGCCAACAATCCGGTCCACCCGATGGCCGACGAATTGCTTTACGAAAACGGCGTTGTGATTCTTCCCGACATTTTGGCGAATGCAGGCGGTGTGACCGTCAGTTATTTCGAGTGGGTGCAGAACCGCCAGTATTACAGCTGGGATTTGAACCGGGTTCGTCAGCAACTGGATGCAGTGTTGTCGGCGGCGTTTGAAGAGGTCTGGCAGGAAGCCAACGAGCAGAACGTCAGCCTGAGAACGGCGGCGTTCATGATTGCCATCCGCCGCGTGAAACGGGCCACCGAACTGGGCGGGATTTAGGGGAACAATGCCGGCGAGGGAGCAATACCGGCCCGAAGCTCAAACGAGTGAACCGCGCGCGACAAAATTCACTCGCTTGCACTTCGGGCTTGAATTTGTGTTGTTTGCCCGAACCAGGTTGCGGCCAGCCAATGAATGGCTATGACTTGTCATTTATGACGACCAATTACTAACTCAAATGTCTCGCCAGAGTGGAATGACAGAGCGGAATGATTGTGAATGAAACGCGGACTCCCGGCGATTACTACCAGATCCGGATGGACGAGTCCCGGTCTGTGCTCGATCGGGCTTATGCCAGATGGCACCGCGTCGGATGGTTGCGCGGCGGATCGTTTCTGGTTGCGCTCGGTTTTCTACTGTGCGGATTGTTTCAAATATCGGGAATGTTTCGGCCATGGTTTTGGATGGCGGGAACGACTTTTGTCGGGTTTCTGGCTATCGCGTTTTTCCATGAGATGATGGGGGACACGATTCGTGTTTGCCGGCAACGAGTGCAGCTGTATCGCGAGGCGATTGCGAGACTGGATCGAAAACTGAAAGACGTCCGGGTTTGGCCCGCCGATCCGCCCCTCACGGTCCTGGATATTTCTCGTGACCTGGATTTGTTTGGGCAGCATTCGTTGCATGTCCTGTTGGCCAGCGTTCACACGCCCGAAGGAATTGGGAACCTCGCCGGGTGGATTGGCGTTCCGGCTGCACCAACCGTAGTTCGCGAACGTCAAATCGCGGCCCGTTCACTTGCCGGTCAACTGGAATGGCGGGAGGAGTTTGAGTTGCACGTTCGCGGACTGGCTGCGGCACGGGCTTCGGCGCATGACCGGAATCCTTCCTCGAAGTCTGTTTCATCAGGGCTGGTTCAGTGGTGTCATTCGCCGAATTGGCTAGGTGGCCGCCAGTGGGTCTTGTGGATTTGCAGAACTGCCGCAATCGTCGTGTTGGTGGGTAGCGCGTTGTCCATTTTGGGAATTGTCCCGTTCGCCATTGCCGGTCCAATTATTCTGGGCGCAATTGCATTGAACTTTTTTCTGTCGGTGTTTTATTCCGGACCGATCCACGACCAATTCAACCAGGTTTCATCCAGCCACCGGGAAGTCGCCGTCTATTCCCGGCTGTTTGAAATGATCGATCAATGCCAGGCCGCGGGTGGACGGCTGGATGATTTGCGGGCACAGATGTTTTCCTCGCAAGACAATGTACGGCAAGAGATTCAGCAACTGGGACGACTGGCTGGAGCGGCCAGTCTCCGAAACAGCGGAATCTGGTTCCTGCCCTGGATGGTTGTCCAGTTTGCATTTTTCTACGACATTCACGTGCTCGTTTTTCTGGAACGCTGGAAATCCCGACACGGAAAACAGGCCGCGGGCTGGTTCCAGGCACTTGGCGAATGGGAAACACTGGCAGCCATCGGGCGACTGGCGTGGGATCAACCGGATTGGTGTTGGCCCGAAGTTGTCCCGTCCAATGGCGAGACCGATATCGTCGAGGCGACCGACCTGGGGCACCCGCTCATCGCTGCGAACAAGGTC
>JAYVKA010000521.1:0-12559 GCA_043768885.1 Planctomycetota bacterium | reverse complement strand
GCCGTCGCCGAACAGGTTCAAAGCATGGGAGCCGAATTTCTTTTTTTGGATTTCAAGGAAGACGGCGAGGGTGCCGGTGGCTATGCCAAGACAATGAGTCCCGAGTTCATCGCGGCCGAGATGGAACTGTTTGCAAAACAGGCCAAAGAAGTTGACATCATCATCACGACGGCCTTGATTCCCGGCAAACCCGCACCCAAGCTGATCACCGCCGAAATGGTCCGATCGATGAAGACTGGCAGCGTGATCGTCGATATGGCGGCGGAGCAAGGTGGCAATTGCGAATTGACCAAGCCGCACGAAAAAACATCTGTTCACGGTGTTACGATCATCGGCTATACCGATTTGCCGGGCCGGTTGCCGACACAGGCATCGCGCTTGTACGGAAACAATCTCGTAAACCTGTTGACGGACATGACGCCGGGAAAAGATGGCGTAATCAAGTTTAATCTGGAAGATGAAGTTGTTCGCGGAACGTTGGCGACGAACGATGGACAGGTAATTTGGCCTCCGCCTGCCAAGCCCGCTCCAGACAGTGTCAAAAAACCGGCGACTGCAAAAAAGACGGCTGCTGAAACCGGCCCAAAAGAACTGACGCTCCTTTCCCGATTCGCTTTTCCTGCGATGTTTGTGATTGCCGGAATACTGCTGCTGGTTTTGGGGAAATACGCTCCACCTGATTTCGTTTCGAGGTTGATGGTTTTCATACTTGCCTGCTTTGTCGGCTACCAGGTCGTCTGGAATGTGACTCCTGCATTGCACACGCCTCTGATGAGCGTAACGAATGCGATCAGCGGAATTATCGTGTTGGGTGGACTGCTTCAACTTGACAGCCCGTGGTATTCGTTTGCGTCGCTGCTGGCGGCGGCGGCGATTTTGGTGGCGACAATCAACATTGCCGGAGGGTTTTTGGTAACGCACCGGATGCTCAGCATGTTCCGCAAACAGGGATAAGGATTCGATGGGTAGTATTCCACTGATGGCGTGGCTGGTAGCCGGCGTCTGTTTTATTTTTAGCCTCGGCGGACTGAGTCGTCACGAGACCAGTCGGCGGGGAAACCTGCTTGGCATCATCGGCATGTCGCTGGCGATTATCGCGGCGCTGGTTGTGATTTTTTCATCGACGTCGGTGAACGCCCAAGACGAATCGGTTTGGAAACTGGGTGTCGGCGCGACGGCGATTGTTTTGTTGGCCCTGGTCGGCGGTGGTGTTGTCGGAACGCGATTGGCGATGCAGGTGCAGATGACCGGGATGCCGGAACTGGTGGCGATTTTGCACAGTTTCGTAGGGCTGGCAGCCGTGTTCGTCGGATGGAGCAACTGGTTAATCAGCGTCGAACACCAACCGGACATCATTCATCTGATTGAAGTCGTGTTGGGCGTTTTTATTGGCGGTTACACGTTTACCGGCTCCATCATGGCGTGGGGAAAGCTGAAAGGACGATTCAGCAGCAAACCATTGACGTTGCCAGGACGACATTTCATCAACCTCGCGGCCATGATTGCGGCAATTGCGTTAGGCGTTTGGATTTGCACAACGGGTTCGTGGGGAGCTGCATTCTTTGCGTTGCTGATGGTGACCCTGATCTCGTTTGGACTGGGAGCCCACATGGTGGCGGCGATCGGCGGTGCGGATATGCCGGTGGTCGTTTCGATGCTGAACAGTTACAGCGGATGGGCGGCGGCTGCAATCGGATTCCTGTTGCCCAATGATTTGCTGATCGTCACGGGAGCACTCGTCGGCAGCAGCGGTGCGATTCTGAGTTACATCATGTGCAGTGCGATGAACCGTTCGTTCGTCAGCGTCATCATGGGCGGTTTCGGCGGCGAGTCGGCTGGTCCGTCAGGAAATGCGACTGGGCCGACCAGTTACCACACGACCAGTGCAACAGAGACGGCGTGCTGGTTGCTCGAAGCGGGGCCGGTTGTCGTCGTTCCCGGTTACGGTATGGCCGTTGCCCAGGCCCAGCATTCCGTCCGGGAAATTTCCGAATTGCTTCGGTCGAAGAGCATTCCCTGTCGTTTTGCGATTCACCCGGTTGCCGGTCGATTGCCAGGCCACATGAACGTATTGCTGGCCGAAGCGAACGTGCCATACGATGTGGTTTTGGAAATGGACGAAATCAACGAGGACTTTCCCTCAACCGGAACTGTACTTGTGATCGGAGCCAACGACATTGTGAATCCAGGAGCCGAAGACGATTCGTCCAGCCCGATTTACGGCATGCCGGTCCTCCAGGTCTGGAAGGCTGAACATGTTGTAGTTTTGAAACGGAGCATGGGTACTGGTTATTCCGGAGTCGACAATCCGCTGTTCTATCTCGACAACTCGGCGATGCTGTTTGGCGACGCAAAGGCCAGCGTCGAAGCTGTGCTTCAGGAACTGCGGACTCAATCAGCGCATACCTGATTGGCAACCGGGAATGGCTTGCGGGAAAGTGGTTCCAGTGAGAGAACAGCACATTCCGGATTGCCGGGAATCTCTTCGGCGTATTGCAACAAAATTGATGGAGCCGTTTGTGTCGCGGCATTCCCGAACAAGGCTTGAACGCCGTTGAGCGTAGCGAGCTTGAGTATCGTTCGCGGGTCTAAAGTTGGTTGTGCTTCCGCAATTGCCCTCACTTCTCCAAGCAGGTCGAGGTCGGGATTCGAGGCCCTCGAGTCGGTGCCGATGGCAACGCAGATTCCCCGGTCGAGCATTCGTTTAAGCGGCCAGGGACTGTGACAAAACCAGGCGTGCGTTCTTGGGCACCAAACAACGGAGACGTGAGACGCGTTGGCCGCGATTATGTCCAGTTCACGGTCAGACAGGAAATTGCCGTGCACCACCAAAGCCGTTTTACACCTGGCGAGTTGACCCAGGCAGTGTTCAATTGACGGAAACCCGGTTTTGGACGCATCAACTCCAGCTGACTTCAGAACTTCCAGGAAAGGACCAGATCCACTATCCAAAAAGACCCGCTCCTCGAAAGACTCGGCCAAATGCATTGCGACTGGCAGATTCCGTTTCCTGGCCAACTCGATTGCCATGTCAAACAGTTTCGCACTTGTCGAGTAGGGCGCGTGTGGGCTGATTCCCGGATAAGATCGATGATCCAGTCTTTCACTTGTTCGATCAAGAAACTCCTCGAGCCTGGCATTTCTTTCCGCAGCCAAATCCGTATTCGCGCCCAGTTGCTCCAGAAAATCCACGACCTTGATTTCACTGGCAGGATAATTCGTGAATTTCCATGGCCATCCCGAAATGTTGCCCACCATCGAAACGCCACTTGCAATACACTCGCTCAATCCCCGGCGAATGGTCTCTGGCATAGAGTCCTGGGGCAATTTCGATTCAAGACGGCGGTGCCCGATGATTTGGATCAACCAGTCTGCGAATCGCATTCCTTGCTGCCCCACTGGTTTTTCAAAACCGGACAAATCGAGGTGGGTGTGGGCGTTCACAAACGCCGGCATGATGATGCTATTCGGCAATCGCTCGATCGATGCAGAAGACAATGAACGGGCAAGATCGTTTGAAACAGCCAACCCGGTGCGTTGGCAGACGACCGGGTATCGGAGAGGTGCTGATGAAAGCGGAATCAGCCAATCAGGCTGTATATACGACGAGACTTCAGACATGGAAACGACGACAACCCAACGAAAACGTTTTGAAAGTGATTGATTCAACAATCTACCAAACAATCCGGCTCGCCATGCATCGCCAGGACCGGGAGAAATTACGCGCCGCGTTTTGCCGCTTGGAGTGCAGGGAACCACGCAATCAAATTCTGCGCAATTCGGGCCGCCATCCCACCAGCTGGTGAGAAACCGGCGCTTTCATCTGTTTGCTTTTGAACTGTTGGCCCAAAGCATGAGACCAGAATCAGGACCGCCAAAAAAGTCAGGGCGACAGCTGGAGCCGTGGCAAATCCCCATCCGCCATCCAATTTGTTCTCGATCAGCCACTCTGTGCTGCTACCACCTCCAAACCGTCCCCATCGAGACAGGATGACCGCCATTCCATTGTGCGCAGTATGGAAAAGCACGCAGGGAACGACACTTCCAGCGCGAATTGCAATGAATCCCAGAATCGCTCCGACAAAAAACGCGATGATCGATTGCTGGATGATACCGTGGGCAGCACCAAAAATCAGACTGGCCAAAATTACGGCCACGGTCGGGCGAGTCATAGTGCGTAGGCCGCTAAGGATGAAACCGCGGAATGCAATTTCTTCAAACAGGGCCGGAGCAAAGGCCAACACGGCCAACATGGCCACGATCGACGGTGCACCATCGATGACGCCCGAAAGTCCTGTTGCCATCTGCGCGAGCGAATCGTCGACCGGATAGATTTGCATGACAAAATTGCTGAACCACATAAACATTGGATTCAAGGCAATGGCCAATACCACTGCCCCGATTGCATGTTTCATGCGAAATCGGGTCAGCATCAAGACCTGAATGGGCTTGTTGGACAGGATCACTGCCATTAACAACGCCGGAACGCAAACGGTGACCATCAGCAACACGATGGTCTGGACCGCGAACAGGTTCCAGTCACCAGGTGGGGGCACCAATACACCGCAGACAAACCGAAGGATCAAAATCATCAGGCCGCAGACAATTGCATGTCCCGCCGATGGCCCAACATCGCGCATTCGAAACATTTGCCGCAGAATCGACCCGATCGCAAACCGGTCGCTGGGGCGGAACAGGATTTCTTCACGATTGAACTGGTAGACGACCCAGCGAATCGCGATCGTGCAACAAGCGACACATACGATTAGAACCGGCCCGCCAAACGTAACGACGTGAGACCAGTTTCCTTCGATCATATTCCGGAACAACAGCATCAATCCCGTGACCGGAATCAGGCTGGTTCCCATGTCCAACCGAATGGCTGGCAACATCGGAACAATCATTAACGGCATCGAGACCATGATGAGCGGGATCAGGTAATACTGGCCTTCTTTGCTGCTGCGGGCAAACGCTGCGGCGGCCAGTGAAAAAGCGCCAAACAACGCACTCGCAGGAATCGTTGCCAATACCACCAGCGCAATCGCAGTCGCTGGAGGAGGTCCCTGAAACAGACTTGTCGCGAGTGGGAAATTTGATTGCGAAAAAAGCAATAGTGCTGTTACGCCCATACTCGCCAGATTCAACAACGCGGTCGCAATACTAAAAACCATCACGGAGCCAAGTTTTCCGATGGCGATCTCTGTTCGTGATGCAGGACTGCAAAGCAACGTCTCCAGAGTTCCACGTTCTTTTTCACCGGCACAGGTATCGATCGCGGGATAAAAGGCTCCGGTCAGACACCAGACCATGATCAACAATGGCAAGATGCGTGCCCAACTCGCAGTCCCGGCAGTACTCGGTCGTGCGACATCAATCGCCGAAATCAACGTGGTCGGCTTCTTTTCTTCATCCACATTCGTCGTGGCCCGGAAGAAATCGGACAACAGGTGCTGATGCCAGGCCGACATTATGAACTGCCAACGCTGTGCCGCGATCTTGGAGCGATCATTGGACGAGTCGTAAACCAATAGCAATTCCGGCGATTCGTCCAGTAGAACCGCCTGGTCAAACACAATCTTGCGGGGCACAATGACCAGCAAATCCACGTCCTTTTGCTGGAGGTCTTCCGCCAGCTTTTTGCGGGCAAGCAGGAGTTGTTCGGCTGGGTCATCTCCCAAAGAGGCAAGAAAACCGTCGGCACCATTGTTGATGTCAAGTTTCAGCAACTTTGCTGCGTCGGCATTCGCCAGACCATCGGCGATTAATCCATTGACGATCAGGGGCGGACTGAGGGGCAAATTTTCTGCACCCACGATCCGAATTGATGAGGGCTGTTCATGGAAAAAGTTTGCCATCTGCATCATCACGATCCCGAGGATGGGATAGAGCATGAGTGGCATGATGAAAACCGAGAACAGGGTTCGCCGGTCGCGCAGCTGGTCCAGAATCTCGCGAGAGAATATCAGCCGAATGTTCAGCCAGTTCATGAGCGGGCCTCTTCATGTTCGGCCAGTTGCACTTGTTCGGCGTGATCGACAACGCTGTAGAAAACGTCTTCCAGGTTTTTTTGCTTCCACTGGTCCCGCAATTCTTCGCAGGTTCCAGTGGCGACAATTCGTCCGTCCAGCATAATGGCAACGGAATCACAAAGCCGCTCGACTTCGCTCATAATGTGTGAAGAATAGACCACGCATTTTCCGCGGTTCTTCATGTCTTCGACTGTCCGAAACAGTTCGCGTGCGGCGAGCACGTCCAGGCCCGAAGTCGCCTCGTCAAAAACGAGTACGGGCGGGTCATGTATCAGGGCCCTTGCGATCGAAACTTTTTGTTTCATCCCCGTCGACATGCGGCTACACAATGTGTCTCGCATGTCCGTCATCTTCAGGCGGCCAAACAGCCAGTCAATTTGGGAACGCAAAATAGTGTCATCAATCTGGTTTAGCCTGCCAAACAAGTAGACCATTTCCCAGGCAGTCATGCGGTCATAGATTGCCGTGTTGACCGACACAAAACCCAACTGCCGCCGGACATGTTCGGGAAATTCCACGACATCAAATCCGTTGACAACTGCTGTGCCAGATGTCGGTTTCAAAACTGTTCCAAGGATCCGCAGCGTCGTCGTCTTGCCAGCCCCGTTCGGTCCCAGCAATCCAAACACTTTTCCTGGCATCGCGTCGAAGCTGATACCATCGACGGCCGGCCGCGGACAGTTTTCACCATCTTTATAGAATTTCGACAGGCGGCGGACGTGGATCATGTTTTGCGGTTTTTCGGGCCGTAAGGATGCGAAAGTTCGGCCCCCCCCGGGCAGGCAGCCGCCTTATGGGAGAAGCACGTTTTGAACCGTAGCTTACGATCCGAGGTGCACGCTTTCCCAGAGCCGGATTTTCCGGTTATTCACCCTGAAACGGACCAGTTTTTTTCCGATCCGACATGATCCATACAACCTGATATGGGAATACGACCGTCCAACCACTCTTCCGATACAGCTGTTTGTGAGGGTAATTGGGTCAGCTTATGGCAGGATATTGGAGAGGATTGCGATGTCGATGGATTTCACGGGAACAGCACAGGACGCAAACCATTCCGATGCAGTGGTTGTAGGAAACTATAAAACCGCCAGGACCTCGGGCAACGGTTTTATTCCATTGCTACCACGAACGCTGGCCGAAACCGGTCTGGAGCCCAAGGAGCTCTTCCCGCTCATTCTGCGTTACCTGTTTCTGCACGGATACCAAAACGGCAACTCGATAGCCCGGCAGCTGAAGTTGCCGTTTCATTTTGTCGAGCCGGTACTTCAGACGCTAAAAGCCGACCAGCTGGTTTCGCACAAGAGTTCCGCGCCAGCCAACGACTTCAATTACGAATTGTCTCCGAGGGGAGTTGAGCAAGCCCGGATTGTCATGGAACGAAGCACGTATTGCGGATCGGCGCCCGTGTCGATCGAGCAATACACGGCCAGCGTTCTGCGACAAAGCATACGAAACTGCAAGCCATCGCCGGCCGACATCAACAACTCGTTCAACGACCTCGTCTTGTCCAGATTGTTGCTGGGTCAAATCGGCCAGGCCATCAGTTCGGGGAAAGCTTGTTTCATGTTTGGCCCGCCGGGAAACGGAAAATCGTCTATTGCCAGCCGCGTGATGCGTTCGATTGATCCCTTCGTCTGGATCCCGCGGGCCCTGGCCGTTGGGGGCGAAGTGATTCGGGTTTATGATCCGTCAGTGCACGAACCGAATCCGTTGCCGGAATCAACTTCTTTGACGAACGACCATGAGACGGATCAGCGGTGGGTTCGGATCGCACGCCCAACCATCACTGTTGGCGGCGAACTGCATATGGATCACCTCGAAGCTACTCTCAATCCAATCACCAGGATTATCGAGGCACCCATTCACATCAAGAGCAATTGCGGTTGTTTGGTGATCGATGACTTTGGACGCCAGAGAATCAGTGTGGCAGAGCTGTTGAACCGATGGATCGTTCCGATGGACCGAAACATTGACTTCGTAAACCTGCCAAGTGGCCGACAAGTCAGCATGCCCTTTGAGCAACTGTTGGTCTTTGCCACCAATCTCGATCCGAAAACGCTTTGCGAAGAGGCCTTCCTCCGCCGTATTCCGTACAAGATCGAAGTCTTCGACCCTACCGAATCGCAGTTTCGAAACCTGTTTGAAATCACCCGCCAACAAATGGGTTTTGAATTTCAGGCGGGAATCATCGACTACATCATCGAATACCACTACAAACGAACCAGTCGCCCGTTCCGGTTCTGTCACGTCGGTGACCTGCTGGATCAGGCTCGCGATTTCTGCGAGTTTCACGACAAGCCGCTGGTTTTCAATCGCGATATCGCAGAGTTGGCAGTCCTGAATTACTTCTCGGGAATGTAGCTTCAAGCCGAATCCACAAGCTGTCAGTGTTGGACCCGTCTTGGGTCGCGCCGCTGTTCTGGACTATCATGTTGGTCGAACCAACTGGTTCCAGGACGCGGCCGACAATGAGCAGGGATTTTGATGGATTTGGTCAACGTTATTTGCATGAAGTGGGGCACCAAGTACGGCCCCGAATACGTCAATCGCCTTCATTCGATGGTCAGCCGGCATCTTTCGATTCCGTTTCGGTTTGTTTGCCTGACCGACAATAGAGTCGGATTGAACCCGGAAATCGAGTCCTTTCCGTTGATTCCGCTCAACATTCCCAACGGCCCTGAACGGGGTTGGGACAAACTGACGACGTTTGTCGATCCGCTTTATGATCTGGAGGGCCAGATCCTGTTTATTGATCTCGATGTCGTCATAGTCGACAACATCGATTGTTTCTTTGAATTCGATGCCCAGTTTCCCATCATCAAGGACTGGGTGAAAAAGAACTTGACGGGAAACTCGTCGGTCTATCGATTCACCGTCAATGCACACGCTGACATTCTGGAAAATTTTCGGAAGAATCACGCGAGGATTCGCGAGCAAGTTCGCAACGAACAGGAATACCTGTCCCAGTTTGTTGCATCGCAAGGCAAGTTGTCGTACTGGCCGCAGGAATGGTGCCGAAGTTTCAAATATCATTGCAACCGCAAAGGGTTGATGTCCTGGATTTATCCTCCCGAGATACCGCCAAACGCGAAAATCATCGTGTTTCATGGGAAGCCCAATCCGCCAGAAGCTATCGAAGGGCGAAGCGGCAAGTGGTACCGCAAAATTCTCCCGACGCCGTGGGTCGCCGAGCATTGGCAATAGGTCCCTCGCCTGGATCGATGGATGCTGAGGGACCTTGATTTGGCTGGGTATCGATGCCGGATTGGCAGGTTTATACTGCTGATGCAAAATCCAGTCGAAGTTTCAAGGGACCATTTGTTCATGTCGCAAGATCTGAAATCGGGAGCAAATTCTGGCCAGGCAACGTGGTGGTTTCAGCAATTGACGCCTTACCACTGGTTCGTTTTTTCGATGGCCGGGCTGGCGTGGATGTTCGACTGTTTCGATCAACAGATTTTCATTCTGTTTCGTGACTCGGCGTTGAAGAGTCTCCATTTGCCTGAGGGTGCCGACGTCAAAGAATACGGTGGTTACGCAACCAGCATATTTGTGATCGGATGGGCGACGGGCGGATTGATTTTTGGATCAATGGGGGACCGAATTGGCCGGGCCCGAACTTTGACGATCACGGTGTTGATGTACTCCGTGTTCACGGGTCTGTCTGCACTTTCAACATCCTGGCTGGATTTCGCGATCTATCGGTTCGTTACCGGTTTGGGGGTCGGCGGTGTTTTTGGGTTGGCTGTGGCATTGATCGCCGATACGTTACCGGATCGGGCCAGGCCAGGCGCGCTGGGTGTCTTGCAATCGCTGTCGACGGTTGGAAATGTGATGGCCGGAATAATCAGTATGTGGCTGGGAAGCCTGATCGCCGAACAGGCGGCCGAGGCGGTATCGGGTTGGGCGATCACGCCGGAGAATTCGTGGCGATATGCTTTTGTGTTGGGAGCAGTCCCGGCCTTCCTTTGTGTGCTGATTCAATTTCGCCTGAATGAACCGGAAAACTGGGTTCGGGCCAGGGAGGCCGGAAGGACTTCAGGTGCAAAGTTTGGTTCCTACCAGTCGCTTTTGGGGGAACGTCGGTGGCGCAACCCGGCTATCCTGGGAATGATCCTGTGCATCTCCGGTGTGATTGGACTTTGGGGAATCGGTTTTTTCGCCCCCGAACTGGTTGGCGACGTAATCAAACAATCGTTGAAAGCCAAAGGAGTCTCGGAAACCGAAATCGCGAGCCAGGCCACTTACTACAAGGGCCTCAACAGCATAGTACAAAACATCGGTGGTTTTCTTGGAATGCTGGCTTTTGCCTGGCTGACCGAAGCGATAGGCCGGAAAAAGACTTTTGCGATTGCCTTTGTCGGTGCCTTGTTGGCAACCAATTTGTACTTTAACTATTTCAAAAGCATCGATCAGATGTGGATGAGTGGACTGATGGGCTTCTTTCAATTTGCTTTGTTCGCCGGTTTTGCAATCTATCTGCCCGAATTGTTTCCCATTCGATTGCGCAGCACTGGGACCAGCTTTTGCTACAACGTCGGACGGTTTTTGGCGGCGACGGGGCCATTCACTCTGGGCTGGTTGCAAAAACAGCTGGGTGATGCAGCCATCGCCAAATTGCCCGGGACTGCCGACGCTGTAGCTCAGGCGGCAGCCAAATTGGGCGCATTTCGCCAGGCCACCAGTTGGGTCAGCCTGATATTCTTGATTGGTCTCGGCGTATTGCCGTTCCTGCCGGAAACAAAAGGCCGGTCGATGCCCGAAGATTGAGGGCCCGGAACAACCGTTTGTGTGTAGCGGTCGAGTGAATTTCCATTTCGAAAAGACCATGAATTGAAACAGGAATAGTGCAAGATGACGTGGCTGACCGAAGAACCACTTTACTCATTTTTGACAGGGCTATTGTTTGTCCTCGGATTTGGGGCTTTTGCCGTTGCGACAGGAAAACGGATTCTGTGGGTTTTCTCGTGCCTTTCACTGGTCATCATGGTCGTGTTCTTGGTCGTCGAAGCGAGGATCGTGACCGACCGTGAAAAGTTGGTTTCGGCCCTTGATGCAATGGTCGTTTGTGTTCGGAACAATGACGTGCTGGGTCTAATGAAATTCGCGAGCCCTTCCCGCCCCGATACTGTGCGGCGAATTGAACACGAAATGCCGCTTTACAAAATCCAGTCGGTGTCCATTTTCCGGCGCAAAACGCCTGAGATTGATGATTCCCAAAGCCCGCCGACCGCCACAATGATGTTTCAGGTGAACGCGACTGTGGATGCGTCGCGAAGCGAGTTCAATTACTCAGGACAAGTGTTTCGGGGCGTTACAATGGAGTTGCGGAAAGAACCGGACGGCCAATGGCGGGTAATCGAATATTCTCACTACGATCCGGATCTGCTGAGCCCGTGATGACGTTGATTCGCGAGGACTGGACGTGAAATGGCGATGGCAAAAGAAAAGCGGTGCTACGAAACTACGTTGATGGAGAGTGATCGGCCGAGGCGTTCCAGAATTCGGGCGTGTGTACGACTGCCCCAGGACTTGCTTCGGTTCAAATTTTCGGCCGCCTCCGTAATTGTCATCCCCTGGAAATACGTCAGCTGGATCAGGTCGCGCTCGATTTCCGGAAGGTCGTTAACCAGGGAAGTCAGGAGTTCACACAACTCCCGTTGGCTGACCTCTTCATCCGGCGTCATTTCGGGATCGACTATTTGTTCCGTTCCGTCCAGGCCACCGCCGACTCCGTCAGCCAGCAATTGAACGACAGTCAAGTTCTCGGTCGTTTTAACAATCCATTCTGCATCGGCAACCAGCGATGCTTGTCGTTCCGCAGAAACGCGGTTCAGTTCGACCTGTTGTTCGAGCATGTAGGCGCTCATCTGTTCTGCGCGAATCCGCTGCTGAACTGCGCGGCTGGTCCAGGACATTTTTCCAAGACCGTCGTAAATCGCGCCTCGAATCCGGTAATACGCGAACGTCTGAAAAGCAACTTCCTTGGACGGATCAAAGGAATAAGCAGCTTGAACCAGCCCAACCTGGCCGTACGAAACCAGGTCGTCGTAGTTCACGCTGGCGGGCAAACGACTGAAAATTTTCGTCGCAATGGAACGGACCATACCCTGGCACTGGTCAATCCAGCCCCGCATCTCCGGCGTCATTTGGCGATCGTTCACGGGCGACGTGCCTCCTGCCAAATACGTTCCAGTTTGATGCAGGCTTCGGGAGTTTCCATCAGCATCAGCGAGACCCTGCGAATCGTCGGCTTGCCGATTCGGCTTGTCCCAAATCGCCGGTCCACGATGGCGACTACGACTTCTTCAACGGCCTTTACATCTGTTGTATCCCTGAATGAAGAGGCCAGTGCAACATTGTAAATTAGTCGAATCGCTGCCTGGCTGTTTTCGTCAAGCGATTCGAGCAAAACCTTCTCCAGGAGTTTTTCGTCATCGGATTCTGTCTGACCATCCCCTGCATCACTGGAGTCGCGGTATACTGGTCGGTCAAACTCCGGTTCCGGATTCATCAAACTGTTCTCC
>JAYVKA010000520.1:0-2225 GCA_043768885.1 Planctomycetota bacterium | reverse complement strand
CTAACTGTCCCGATTTACCAAGTTTTCACGACCCCAGACCAGGAGAAAAAAATGACTCAATTGACTATCACTCGCGACCCCTCGTCGTTGTTCCGGCCGAATCGACCCACGCATCGCCGGGGAGGCAGCCTGACTGTCACCCGTCTGATCCTGGTGACGATCGTGGCGGCTATCACTTTTCAAGCCGGGCAAGTTCAAGGCCAGATCATCAACTGGAACAACCCGACCGGTACCAATGCCTGGTTCGAAAACCCGCTCAATTGGACCCCCAACGCGATTCCCGGGCCCGGCAGCGCGCTGTCTTTCAATTTGGGCAGCACCTATCACGTCTTTTGGAATCCAAACACTTCGACAGTTTCCCCAACCATTCACACCATGGTTGTGTATGGCGGTGGAAATGTGACTTTCTCGAATCTCAACTCTGCGCAGCAATATCAGCTGGAATCGCTCGGAGGCATTGGGCCGGCCGGGAATTTCAACCCCGTGACGGTTCAAGGGTCAACCCTGACGCTCAACGGTTTGCATCTCCTGGCCCAGGGGCATGTGATAATCGACAAGGGTTTCAACAACCAGGATGGCGTTCTCAACGTTAATGGCGCCCATCCGGCCGGATCTCGACTTACAGTTGGCGGCTCAGGCCGACTGGATGTAGATGGCGGCTCGATGAACGTGACGGGAGCCAACGCGGTTGTGACCAGCGTAACGGGTCGAATCGGCGACCAATCGTCAAGTCGTGCAACGGTGTCCGGAGCGGGCGCGCGATGGGAAAACTCCGGCAATTTGTATTTGGGTCATTGGTTCAACAGCACCACTGGCACGCTGGACGTTCTGGCGGGAGGCGTGGTGACCAGCACAGACACGATCCTCGGCGAAGATGTTGGTCCCTTTTCCACTTCCCGCGGAGTTGTGACGGTAAGCGGATCTGGCTCATGGCTGGACAGTTCAAGCGATGTGGTTGTGGGCAATGAAGGCATCGGCACCCTGAACGTCGCGGACGGCGGCCTGATCACATGCACGTCGGGCGTAATCGGCTATCAAGCCACTGGTTCCGGCGCCGCAACGGTGACCGGCGACGATTCGCGCTGGCTGATTTCGGATTTGCTGATCGTTGGCGGCGACGGCAGTGCGACGCTGGACATCCTCGATGGCGGCCGGGTCTCGGTTGGATCGGGAGGCACGACCTCGATCGGGTTGGGCGGCCTCGTGCGGATTTCAGGCGAATACAGTCGTTTTGAGTTTGGCCAAACCACCATGTCGGAACTCCAGCATGTCGTGGGAACTGGCGGGTCGCTGGCGGGAGTCGTGGAAAACTCCGGCTACACGGCAGCGTCGGACTTCACAACCTCAATCAGCTCTGGCGTCAACCTTGACGAAGTCCGGCTTGTAAACTCAGGCACGATCTATGGCGACGCAGCGATCCGGTTCGGACTCGAGAACACGGCCTCGGGGGAAGTGGAAACATCGGCAGGCGACCGGATGCGATTCGCTGGAAGCGGGAACACCAACGCTGGCGAAATCAACAACTTTGGCGGGCAGATTCGCTTTGACCAATACCTGACCAACCAGTACGGCGGGATGGTGGCGGGTCGGGGGCAGTTCATTGCCGACGGTGGCTGGTCGAACAGCGGCGTGATGGCCTTCAGCGGGGGCTTCGCCGATATCGTCGGTGACGTCTACAACCAGGAAGGTGCCACGATCGTGACCAGCGGCAACGGAACGACGACGTTCTACGATGACTTCGCCCAGGAAAACGGCGGGTCAGTCCGGACTTCGGCTGGCAGCTCGACGGTCTTTTTCGGCGAAGTGTCAGGCGGCGGAGCGTTTGTCGGCGATGGAACCGTTTTTCTGGAAGGCGACCTGCGTCCGGGCAACAGCCCGGGAACCATGAGCTTTGGCGGCGATCTCGTGCTTTCTTCCAGCGCTTCGACCATGATCGAACTCGGCGGGTTGGGACTTGCCGACTTCGACCGGCTTCTCATCGGAGGCGATTTGTTCCTGGGGGACAGCTCGCTGGAAGTCGCCTTGTGGGATGGCTTTGAACTCGGCAACGGCATGCAGTTCCTGTTTGCCGATGTAGAGGGAGACTTGTTCGGCCAGTTCGATGGCCTGGGCGAAGGAAGTCTGGTCGGGAATTTCGGCGGGACCGACTTGTTCATCACCTACAACGGTTTTGGCGGCAACGGTGGCGTCGGACTGTTTACTTCGGCAATTCCAGAACCGTCTGC
>JAYVKA010000519.1:0-10111 GCA_043768885.1 Planctomycetota bacterium | reverse complement strand
AGTTTCTTTCGCCGGGCTGACCAGGGTGAATACGAACAGCGACTGCAAACTCCCGAAGAACTGTTGAAACTGTTGGCCACCATGGTTCGATACAAAGTGATCGATCAGGCCCGAAAGGCACATGCCGAACGGCGGGGAGGGCGAACGGACATCGTCGAAATGGTTGACTCGATGATATTGCAGGGGACCGACACGTTGCCCGAAGAACAGGCGATCCGAAAGGAACTGTTGGGTCTCGTTCAGGATGTGTTATCGAAGGAAGAGTGGCAATTGTGGCAACTCCGGTACGGCGAAAAAATGGAGTGGGCGGATATAGCAGAGCAACTGGGCGGAACAGGCGAGTCGCAGCGCAAACGGCTGGAACGCCTTCAGGAGCGATTGCGAATCCAGTTTGCGAATGAAGTTGAAGAATAAGGGTGATGCAATGGCAGAGCTTGACACAGACGAATTGCTCGACGAACAGTCGCGGGGTTGGGCTGGGGGAAAACGGCCCCAAATTGAATCCTGGTTGCAACAGTATCCCGAGTTGCGACAGACAAGTGACACCCTGCTGGACCTGATTTACAACGAAGTCCTCTGTCGCGTCGAAATCGGTGAACAGCCCGGTGTCGAAGAATATGTTCTGCGTTTCCCGGAACTGTCTGACGCAATCCGGCGGCAATTCGAAGTGCATCAGGCGATGACGCCCGACGGTAACCAAAAGGGATCGGAGCCCCAATCACCTCCGTTGGAGTTGCGTGCCGGTCGATATCACACAACGGCTTTTCATGCGGCGGGGGGATTGGGGCTGGTTTATCGCGCGACCGACCGGGAGCTCGATCGTGTGGTGGCGCTCAAGTGCCTGAAACAGGCTGCTTCATCAGACTCGGCGATCGGCCGCCGTTTTTTTCAGGAAGCGGAAATCACCAGCCGCCTGGAACATCCATCGATTGTTCCCATCCATGGCCGGGGAAAGACGGACGACGGCCGGCCGTTTTATGCGATGCGATTTGTCGAAGGGGAGACCTTAGAGTCGGCGTCCAGGCGCCTGCACGCTGCAGCACTTTCTCCGCAGGACCGCAACGTTGAATTTCGGCGCTTGTTGCGGGCTTTTGTCGGGGTCTGTGAAGCGGTCGCTTACGCACATTCCCGGCAAATCGTCCACCGCGATTTGAAACCATCGAACATCATGCTCGGGCCCTATGGCGAGTCACTGGTTTTGGATTGGGGACTGGCCCAGTATTTTCAACAACATGAAATTACAGGACAAATTGCGGAAACGGATTCCAATTCGGATGAAGGGCAGTCGGGGCAGACCAGTCTGGAAACCCCACACGGGGAATTGACCGTGGAAGGACACGCCAAAGGTTCGCCGGCATTCATGAGCCCCGAGCAGGCGCGGGGCGACTGGAGCCAGGTGGGTCCCGCAAGCGATGTCTTCAGCCTGGGTTCGACACTTTATTACCTGCTGATCGGACGTGTTGCATTTGCCGGATCGACCGCCAAAGAAGTTATCGAACAGGTCCAGTCCGGGGGACAGGCTTCTCCCAAATCGGTCGATCCGACCCTTCCCGCACCCCTGAATGCGATTTGCCAAAGAGCGATGTCCCCTGCGCCTGCCGAACGATATCCGTCAGCCAAAGCCCTGGCCGAAGATATCGATCGTTGGCTCGCCGACGAACCCGTTACGGCATGGTCAGAGCCACCCGTTGTTCGTCTGCGGCGTTGGGCAAAACGCCATCGCACTCTGGTCGCAACCAGTCTGGCAACGCTTCTGGTTGCCCTGGTCGCACTGTCCATCGGCAGTTGGCGATTGAACCGGTTCAATCTCCGGTTGGCTGAGGCCAATCAGCGCGAAACTGATTTGCGAACGCGCGCCGAAACCGGTGAGAAAGAGGCACAGGCCCAGAGCGCGTTGGCGACCAAACGATTTCACGAGGCACTCGAAGCGAATGTCGTCCTGGTCAAAGACATTCAGGAACAACTTTCCAATACTCCAGGCACCCGAAAAATTCGCGAAAACCTGATCCGCGCGGCGATGAAACGGCTGGAACAAATGGTGGCCAGTGAAGAACAGGCTCCGGACATCGATCAAACCGTCGCCCAGGCTCACGATTCTTTGGGGGAACTGTACCGGGACATGGATGGGGACACGACAAAGTCGCTGGAAGAGTTCCGCCTGGCGTGTCAGATTGCCAGGGAATGCAAACGAAAAAATCCGGACGACCCGGCCACCAGCAAGCTGTTTTTTTCCATGTTGATGGACCTTGTCCACGATGAAACCAGAGTCGGGCATTTCGATTTGGCCCTGGCCGCGCTGGATGAAGCCGAAACGCAAATTGTTCCAGGCAGCGAATTCGAACTGGTGGACCGGGCGATACTTTTGTCGGCGCGGGGCTTCAGGTTTCAGGCGTTGGGTGACGGGCCGAACGCGATCAATGCCTATTCAGCCAGCAGCGAATTCTGGAAACAGCTGGCGGAAACTTCGGAAGGAGGGGACGCCAGCCGAAATCATGCCCTGGTTTTGAATTCACTGGTGAACGTTTTGTTGGAAGAGGGGCGATACGAATCTGCTCTGGAAACCTGCGCGGCGGAACAGGCGATCTGGGAGGCCCTGCTCGCCACCAACCCGGGCATCATGGAATTCGAAAATCAGCTCGCCAACTTGCTGCAAAAGAAAGGCCATTGCCTGTTGAAAATGGAAAAGCAGGAACACGCGAAAAAGAGTTATCAGACATCACTTGAACTTTCCGTCAAGATCGCGGACCGCGACCCGGAAAACATGACGTTTCAAACAAACCTCGGTAACGCCCATGCGGGCATGGCCGCAGTGTTTTATGAAACTGGCGACATGCCCCAATCCAACCGCCATTTGGCATTGTCGCGCGAAGTATATGAAAAAATCGTAGCCATCGATCCGGGCAACCTCGCCGCGCAGACCAACCTGTCCAGGAGTTTGCAACGTGAGGCGATTAATCTGTCGGTTCAGCAACGACACAACGAAGCAAACAACAAGTTTGAGGAGTCCATCAAGGTCTGCCGGGAAATCCTGGCAGTCGCTCCCCAACGCACAGTTTCCCGTGTGGACTTGGCAGGGTTATTGGGTGACTTTGGAGTGAGAAGAATTCGTAACGCCAATGATTTGGAAAAAGGATTTCGGACTTTGGACGAGAGTCGACAGGAATGGGAGATTCTGGTCGCTACAGATCCGGACAACTTGCTGTGGCAGTCCAGGCTTATCAACGCCTGGTATTTGATCGCAAAATGGCGAGACATCCATTCATTACCGGAATGTGAAGCGGCGATCAGAAGCGGGCTCGAGGCGATTGCCCGGATAGACCCGATTGGGCAGGGCCATCCCATGATATTGGACACTACTGGCGATCTGCGCCGACTCTCGGCCATTCAATGCCTGAACCAGAATCGCGCCGACGAAGGAATCGAAATTCTGAATTCGGAAGTCAAAAAGCTGGAAACAACAGCACAGGATCTTCCGGCAGAACCGTTCGTCTGGAACGACCTCATGACCTGTCAACTTCTTCTGGCAGATGAATACAAAAAACGGGAAGACCTGTCGCGGCGGATCTCGCATCTCACGTCCGCTGCCGAAGCGGGGCGAACTGGTGACCGGCTGTTTCCCCATCTCGGCCGCGATTCCACAGCATTGCCCGACCTGCTTGAGGAACTTGCAGAGATTCTCGTCCAGACCGATCCGGTCGAATCGCTCGGACTGTTTTCTGAAGCAATCAACTGTTTCGAAAGGATCACTCCGGAAATACTTGCAACCCCAAAGTACCAGGAATCGCTGATCATCAAGAACCTGAAACTGGGGGACCTGTATGTTTCCCTGCTCTCCGACGCGGAAGGCGCATTGAAGTGTTACCTCGACGCACTCCGGTGTTGTCAGCGTATCGGCGAGGATAGCGGTCCATTTTTTTCGAACGCGCAGGCATTCAAGGCACTTTGCCATTGCAAGGTGGGCGACTTGCAATTGACCCGAGTCGAATTTGATGCCGCCAAATCCAGTTACGAAAAAGCCGAGGCGATTTTGACGGAACGGCAGTCGCAGGGAATCGGTGATATCCCGGTCGGGGCCATGGCTTTGCAACTTGTGCAAGACAGGGAACCCCTTCTGAATGACTTGCCCGATTGCATTTCCAGCCTGGATTCGGTTGGGCAACTGCCAGAGAATGCCCGCCCGAATGCAATGGACGTCAGGTTCTGGTGGCTGCTTTCGAAGCAACAGCACGCTGACGCATTCGCGACAGTCACTGCTATTGCCGATAGCGCCAGCGAAGACGGAGTCGCCAAAGCAGGCGCTGCCCTGCTTCTAACATTTCTTGCTGAAAAGAATCCGGCGGAGGCAGAAGTTTATCGTCAACGCGCATTGGCTTTGTTGAAAGCTGCTGTGGAAGAAGGCTACTTTGGTTTCGAAATGAATGCGTTCATGGTGCGTGCCAATCCGCGATTCAAAAATCTGGCCGATCGCCCGGAGTTCCAAGCACTCTTCGAAGAGAATCCCGGCAAATAGCGCTGGCAAGCCGTTTCGCAGGAATTATTCGGGAATTCAAAACGCGTCGTTGCCCCGCGATATTCGACAAACCAGTCTAACGGGGTATAGCAAATCTTCGAAACTGTTTGCAATGCGAATCCGGATGCGAAACAATGGTACCAGGGTGAACGACTTGTCGGTTCGGGTACCCTGAAAATTTCCAAAGGAGTTTGTGATGATCGCCAATTCACGCCGCAGGTTTTTGCAAAGTGTTGGAAACGGGATGTTGATCGCCGGACTGGGGAGCCGGTTGGCGTTTGATCTGGGTGTTGCCAACGCCGACGATCTGCGATTGAGTCCGATCGGTGACTATAGTGACCTCGGCCCATGGATCACCCGGATGCAGGAGATGAATCCGGACAAACTGCAAGTCAAAATGGTCGAGTGCTTGCTGGACGGATCTGTATCTCTGAAGCAGCTGACGTCGGCCGCGGCTCTTGCGAATGCCGAAACGTTTGGCGGACAGGACTACGTTGGTTATCACGCCGAGATGGCTTTGGTTCCGGCACTGGAAATGTCCGCGGAATTGCCGAAACCGTATCAGCCGTTGCCGGTACTGAAAGTTCTTTACCGCAACACCGCGCGAATTCAGCAGTTCGGACCCGGCAAGAAAACGCTCAAGCCGCTCGAAGCAAAAACAGAAACGCGGGAAACATCGGTTGATCATTTCGGACCGGGACTCCGAAATCTTGTTCGCCAGGCGGACATGAATCGCGCCGAGCAACTGTTTGCCCAGACAATTGGAAAAGACCGGGGGCTGGCTTTCAACACATTGCTCTACACGATCGCCGATGAAGTCGATGTGCATCGATTCGTGTTGGCGTATCGCGGAATGTCGTTGATCGATATTGCCGGCGAAGAACACTCGCACACTTTGCTGCGACAGTGCGTACGGCATTGCGTTGACTTTGAACAGACGCGAATTGAAAAGGGACGTGAGGCGTCACCCATCCGGCAACATCTGCCCAAACTGATGGACGAGTTCAAGCTGGACCAGAAACCGCTGGGCACGCGAGAACCGGATGATGCCTGGGTCGAAGAACTGGCGATGACGATTTACAAGACGGACAAATTTGAAGCGAGTCGTGCGGTCGCAGCTGCTTTGGCCGAAGGTGTTGCGCCGAAAGCGATATGTCAGGCGATCGCGCTGGCCGCCAACCAGTTGACTCTTCGGCAGTCGGGCGATCCGCTACGAACCCATGGGGCATCGGCCGGCGTGCATGGCAGCGACGCAGCCAATGCGTGGCGGCACATGACCGAGTGGTCAAACAAACTGAACACGCAAGTCGGCTTGCTCGTTTCGGCCTGGCACACCGGGACTTACGCGCCGTTCGGCACGGATCCTTATCCGTTGGAAAACCATTTCGAGAAAATCAAAACCGATGATTCGGCAGAATTGCTGGGAATTGCCGGGGAAGCGATTCGGGGCAACGACCAGCCAACGGCATCGGCTGCGATTCACCGTTATGGCGAAAAAGGTGGCGATCCGGGCCAGGCTTTTGCACTGATGCTGAAATATGCGATCAGTGAAGACGGTCGATTGCACAGCGAAAAATTCTACCGCACGGTCTCGGAAGAGTTCGCGTTGTCACGTCCGGCGTTCCGCTGGCGTCATCTGGTCGCTCTGGCACGGGTCACGGCTAGTGCCTATGCCTATGACGTCAACGACAACCATGGCCATCGTGCGCCAGGATTCGAAGACGCCTGCAGGTTGTTGAAGGTTGACAGCATCAGTTCTTGATTGGAAAAAGTAGCACGACGGTCCTCCGCCGTGAGCCTCGGTGGAGGACCACCGAGCTACTTTCGTTTACACCATGAACAATTGAGACAGTTGTTCTTCTATCCCGCCACCGGCGCACTTGGCATTACGGTCTCAGGTCGCCTGTTTGAATCTTTGCGGGTTCGCTGGTTTTTATTCGGGGCTTGACAATTGATTTGGCCGATGCCAGTACGCCGAAATCGATCTTGAACAGCTCGGCTGCGTTCTTCCACAGTTCTCTTCCATGTTGGAGGCGGGCAGTTTCGGTTCGCGAATGCAGGTCAGGTACGACTACATGTTACGATTCGGCCAGTCGAAACCGATTAACAGATAGCCTGGATCGCCGACGAAAAGCTGCAACTCGCGGAAACTGATACTGGCGGTGATTCCCGGATTGCGTTGTTTTGCGAACCAGGCGAAAGTAAGGGGAATTCAACTTGACAACAGGCCCGAATTACGGGCTTGAATCGGACCCCTACGGGCACAGGAGACCGTGTTTTATGACCGGCCAACATATCAGCTTTCTCGACCAGGTTAGTCAAAGTTTTGACAAGGCGGCGAAGCTGACGGATCACGACCCGACGTTGCTGGCCCATATCAAGGAATGCAACAGCGTTCTCAAGATGACGTTTCCGCTGCGGCGCGACGACGGAAAAATCGAAGTGATCCATGCATGGCGGGCTGAACATAGCCATCATCGCCTGCCGACCAAGGGCGGGATTCGCTACAGCATGGACGTGAACGAAGACGAAGTCAAAGCACTGGCCGCTCTGATGACGTACAAATGTGCTGTGGTCGATGTTCCCTTCGGTGGAGCGAAGGGTGGCATTCGTATCGATCCCAAAAAATATTCTGAAGGCGAGTTGGAACGAATCACGCGGCGATATACTTTTGAACTCGTCAAGAAAAATTTCATCGGCCCGGGAGTCGACGTGCCTGCTCCCGACATGGGAACCGGTGCCCGGGAAATGGCCTGGATTGTCGATACGTACAGTTCCATGGTCCGCCACGAAATTGATGCGCTGGCTTGTGTGACGGGCAAACCGGTGCCGTTCGGCGGCATCCGCGGGCGTGTGGAAGCGACCGGCTTGGGTGTTTGCTATGGAGTTCGCGAGGCCTGTGCGAACGTAGAAGACATGAAAAAGCTTGGGTTGACTCCGGGACTGGAAGGCAAGCGGATTGTGGTTCAGGGATTTGGAAACGTGGGTTATCACAGCGCAAAATTCCTGGCGGAGCAGGGAGCCATGGTCATTGCAATCGCGGAATGGGACGGGGCGATCACCAACGACAAGGGACTGGACATCGAGGCCCTTTACGCGCATCGAAACGAAACCAGGTCGATTACAAAGTTTGCTGGCAGCAAGCCTCTGAGCCCCAGCAATGCCGCGCTGGAGCTTGCCTGCGATATCCTTGTCCCCGCCGCGATGGAAAACGTAATCAACGATACCAATGCCGCAAAGATTCAGGCCAAGATCGTCGCCGAAGCGGCTAACGGTCCGGTGACATCGGACGCTTCTGACGTGCTGTTCAAACGCGGAATTCTCGTCATACCGGACGCCTATTTGAACGCTGGCGGCGTGACAGTTTCCTATTTTGAATGGCTGAAAGACCTGTCGCACGTACGCTTCGGCAGGATGGAAAAACGGTTTGAAGAACGGGCGTTTCGCCGCGTCGTCGAGGCGATGGAGGGAGTCACCCATCACAAATTTGCCCCGGAGCAGGTCGAAACACTTTCGCATGGAGCTGATGAACGCGATCTGGTCTATTCGGGACTGGAAGAAACCATGATCACGGCCTATCGCGAGATACTGGCCCAGCAGGAAAAGCTGGGTGGCAAAGTCGATCAGCGTTCAGCCATGTTCGTGTTGGCCATCAACAAAATCGCGGTCTACTACGGCGGCATGGGAATTTTCCCGTAAAAGTTGGTGGAGCAATTATCCCAATTGCTCACGGTCCTTCAACGATCGTATCGGCAATCGGTCGCATCGGCTTCAACGTCCTGTATTCGCTTCGGGTGCAACCAGATCCTTGATGCATTTCGCGATGGCGGGATCGTTAACCAATCGCCTGGCCAGATCTTCCGGAATGGTTTCGGTCAGTTCCAGTTGCTTGAGCGTGTTGACGAGGAGCAACGCTGACGCATCACTGTTGACCCTGGGTAACTCGAGCATCAGTACGGAACTGGCCAACTCCCGATTTCCACTGACGAATAATGTATGGGATGATGCGATCCTGTTGCTGGCGTGCCGGTCAGAAATCAGGGCGAACAGTTCTATCCTGAATTGGGTTGCCAGTTGTGCATGCACCAAACAGCCGGCGATCGACCAATAGCGAAATACCGGATTGTCACTTTCGATATTCTGGCGAATGGCCTGGTTTGCTTCGGACGAAAGACCGGTTACATCAAAGGCAAGCTTTGCTGCGGCTGGAAAATCGAACTTTGTTTCGGTCAAAAAAGTGGCAATCGGCTGGCCATTCGAAAGTTCTTCAAACATCCCCTCTGGAACCAGTCCCGTATCGCGGACTTCAATCATCTCGTCCATCAGTCTCTTCCGCATCTTTTGCAATTGAGAATCGGATTTGGGATCGTCAGCCAGATTGTTGATTTCCCAGGGATCGTTCTGTATATCGAACAGGTACTCCACCGGCTGCGGAGTTTCCCAGATTTTCTGGTGATAACCGGAAAGCGAATTTTCACTGGCGGCAACCTGCCAGGCTTTCCATCCCGGGATCGTCAGCGGGTAATAGCTGTACGGTGCTGCCGGCAACCAGGGTGTGAAGCAACGAAAGTATTTGAAACGTCCGTCGGTGACTCCCCGCCTCATGCCAACGACGTCGTCAAACCGGTCGCCGTACAGGAACACAATGGCATCAACCGCCGGTTCGACCCGTTTCTCACCCATGAAAGCCCGGCCCGGCATCTGTGTTGGTTTGTCAATTCCGATAATTGACAGAACTGTCGGTGCGAAATCGACGAATGAAACCAGTTCATCGACCTGCGAGTTCGTTTCGAACGGGCAAAGGTGTTTCCATTTTTCAGGCACGTGAATCACCAGCGGAACTTGCACGCCCGTGTTCTCCAAATAACGCTTGCCGCGTGGAGTCGGTCCGCCATGATCGGAGTAGTAAAAAACAATCGTGTCGTCGGCCAGGCCAGCCGCCTGCAATTCGTCCAGCACTTCGCCAACGCGCGTGTCCAATGTGGTGATCACGTCGTGGTAAATCGCAAAATCATTCCGGATCTCGGGCAGGTCGGGAACATAGGGAGGCAATGCAATATCTGTGGGCTTCAATCGGCTTTGTTTCGGAATGTTTCCGTTGTTGCGGTTCTTTTTGACAGTCTCAGGGAACAGCGAACTTTCATGGCTGATCGTCAGATTGAAGATCGAAAAAAAAGGCTGGCCTTCGGCGTGGTTTCGGTAATGTGCCTTGTTCGAACACTCGTCCCAAATCGATTTGTCATTTCCCGAAATATTGAAATCGGTCTTCGCATTGTTCGTGCAGTAATATCCCGCTTCGCGGAGGTAACTTACATAGGGACGATTTGCAGCTGGAATCGCATTGCGGCTGCGCATGTGCTGAGTCCCCTGGGTCACCGCGTAGACCCCGGTCAGCAAAGTCGATCGTGCGACGGCACAGACTGGCGCGTTCGAATACGCCTGGGTGAATCGGACACCACCGCGCGCCAATCCGTCAATTCGCGGTGTCAGCGCCTGCGAGTTTCCGTAACAGCCCAGCCATTGTGGCGAGTTGTCTTCGCTGGTGATCCAGAGAATGTTCGGGCGTTCCGGCTCGTCGGCCCTTAGCATCGCTGAAGTTAA
>JAYVKA010000518.1:0-3940 GCA_043768885.1 Planctomycetota bacterium | reverse complement strand
AGAAAAACACAGGCTGGAAGCCTATGCCACGGCCATTTATTACCAGGGACTCAAAACCTGGTTGCCATTGTTGCTACCACGATTGGTTTGATTGTTGGCATGGCCAATCAGGTTTTTGGATTGGTGCAACAAACGCCTGATCCGGTTGCGCCGTCGATTGCGGCGGCTTCCAGCGAGGAACAGGCTGCGCTCGGCCAGTTTCGCATTCCGGAAGGGTGGAAGAAGGAACTGTTTGTGGCGGAGCCGGATGTTGCCAATATCGTGGCGTTTACGATTGACAATCGCGGCCGGTTTTTTGTTTGCGAGACTTTTCGCCAGGAACAGGGAGTCACCGACAATCGCAGCCACGATCAAACCTGGCTGGAACATGATCTGGCGGCGCAGACGGTTCAGGACCGGATCGACTACCACAGAAAACTCCTGCCCGATGCGGATGTTGGTTACACGCGACAAGACGACCGGATTCGTTTGGTCGAGGACACGGATGGTGATGGAGTTGCCGATCGGTCGACGGTTTTTGCGGACCACTTCAACCGATTGGAAGACGGAACCGGGGCCGGAGTCTTAAATGTTGGCGATTCGGTTTGGTACACCAATATTCCGGACCTGTGGCGGCTGCGCGATTCGAATGGGGATGGAGTTGCCGACGAACGCGAGTCGTTGCAAACCGGTTTTGGGGTTCGTGTGGCGTTTCGCGGTCACGATATGCACGGGCTGGTAATGGGTACGGACGGTCGGGTTTATTTCAGCATCGGCGATCGGGGCTATCACCTGGAATTGCCGGATGGAAGGGTGTTGGCTGATCCGGACAGCGGTGCTGTTTTTCGTTGCGAGCCGGACGGCAGTGGACTCGAAGTTTTCGCGACTGGCTTGCGGAATCCGCAAGAGTTGGCTTTTGACAAATTTGGGAACCTGTTCACCGGCGACAACAATTCGGACAGCGGAGACAAAGCCCGTTGGGTTTATGTGATGCACGGTTCGGATTCGGGCTGGCGGATGCACTATCAGTATTTGCCCGATCGCGGTCCGTTCAATCGCGAAAAAATCTGGCATCCATATCATCGGGAGCAGCCGGCGCACATCGTTCCTCCCGTGGCGAATCTGGGTGATGGACCGAGTGGATTGATTTACTATCCGGGGACGGGGATCGGCGAAGGGTTGACCGACTGTTTCCTGATGTGTGATTTCCGTGGGACGGGAGTGACAAGCGGAATTCGGGCTTTCAAAAGCGTGCCCGACGGTGCGTTTTTCAAACTTGAGGAACAGCCCGTACCCGTTTGGCAAATCCTGGCGACCGATCTTGCCGTTGGACCGGATGGCTGGCTGTACATCAGCGACTGGGTTGATGGCTGGGTCGGCGAAGGCAAGGGGCGCATCTACCGTTTTGGCGATCCGGCTGTGATCAACGGCGATGCCGCGCGGGAAACGGCACAGCTGTTGGGCGAGGGGATGACCGGTCGCGAAATAAGTGAGTTGGTCACGTTGCTCGGTCATGACGATCAGCGAATCCGCCATGGGGCGCAGTTTGAATTGGTCGCACGGAATGCGATTGATGAATTGTGTTCGGTAGCGAACGACGGACCGAATCTGCTCGCCCGCATCCATGGAATTTGGGGAGCGGGGCAGTACTATCGCCAGGGCAAAGTCTCAGCCGATGCCCCCTGGATGCGGAAATTGTTGCACGACGATGAACTGGAAGTTCGTGCTGCGATGGCGCGAGTAGCTGGCGATATTTTGGCCCAAACGGTTGCCGAAGATTTGGTGAAATTGCTGGGAGATCATTCGGCACGGGTCCGCGCAATGTCGGCAATCAGTCTCGGCCAGTTGAAATACCAACCGGCCTGTGAAGCGTTGATCTGGGTGCTGGAGGAAAACAACGACGACGATCCGGCTCTGCGCCATGCGGCGATCTTGGGGCTGGTGGGATGCAAAAATGACGCTGCTGTTCCGACGATGACAGATCATGAATCAGAAGCCGTACGGCGATCAGCAGCGGTGGTACTTAGGCGTTTGCGCGATGAACGTATTGGATCACTTGTTACAGATTCCAATATTCTGGTTGCGGAAGAAGCGGCCCGGGCGATTCATGATGTTGGAATTCGGGCTGCATTCGATGCGCTGGTCTCCGAATCCAAAATGCACCCTGCTTCATTGGCGTTCCTCAGTCGCGTGATCAATACGACTCGACGAACCGGATCAGCAAAGACCCTGGCGTCAATTGCCGCAGATCCGGATGTTTTGGTTTCAGCACAAAGCCAGGCGCTTGAAACAATGCGAAATTGGGCAACTCCGCAAAAGCTCGACCCTCTTACAGGTAAATGGCATCCTCTGCAGGCTCTGGATCAGGCCGAAGCAGCGGCGGCGTTAAGTGGCGTTGCTGAAGAATTGTTGGCCAATCCGAATGAGGAAATTCTGAGCGAGGCCTTTGAGACGTTTGCGGTCCTCGGAGTATCGTCGGCCTCGACGGCGATGGAAGCGATCGCGGTTGATCCGCAGCGGTCGCCGAGTTTGCGGGCATCGGCGATCCGGTCGTTGATGGTCGGCAAATCGAAGGGGCTGGATGTGATTGCCAAACGACTGGCAAGTGATCCTTCGCCTGAAGTTCGAGCGGTTGTTCTGGAGGCGATCGTCCGTGGCGGATCGGATTTGGCTGTCGGGACGATGCAAAAGGCAATCGAAAGCACAGATTTGCCCGAGCGGCAGCGAGCGTTTCGGTTGTTGCCAGAGATGGAAAGCCGGGCTGCTGGGCAAATTGTGGATGAGATGATGCCGGCCTTTCTTTCTGGAAAAATGCCGCCTGAGTTGCGACTGGATTTTCTGGCCACGATGCAAAAGTTGGGTGTGCGAAACGAAGGATTGCGGTTGATCGTTGCTTCGTACGAAGCCAACAGGGATGTGAACCCGGACCCGACGGTTCGTTGGAAAGACTCGTTGTTGGGAGGCGACTTTGCTGCGGGAAAAAAACTGTTTTACGAAAAAACAGCGCTCTCCTGTTTGCGATGCCATCACGTTGGTGAAGACGGCGGGAATGTCGGCCCGAATCTTTCCGATGTTGGTTCCAAACGCGACCGACAGTATTTGCTGGAATCGATTGTGCTGCCCAACAAGGAGATCACCGAAAAATTTGGAACGGCTGTGGTCCTGACGGATTCGGGAGAAACGGTTTCGGGAATCATCCATGCCGAGACGGAGGATTTTGTAAGGCTGGTTCAGGCTGACGGGGACATGATCACGGTCGATACTGCCGATATCGTGGACCGGCGAACTGGAAAGTCGGCGATGCCCGAAGACGTGATCCGGCACCTCAATGCACAAGAAATGCGGGACCTGATCGAGTTTCTCGCGTCACAAAAACAGGCACCGCCAGAAAATGTGCCAGAGTCGCTGGAAATCAAGTGATGACGAACGATCACGATGATTTCGAAACTCAGCCAGTACCCAGGGGAAAATCGACATCCAACAGAAACGTCCTTGCGATTCTGATACTGGCGGCAGTCTTGGTGATTCATTGGCGATCATCGTGGCTGGTGAATGATCCTTTGTGGCTGGACGAGCTGCATTCGGTTTGGGTCATCGACGAGGGATTCACAGATGTTTTTCCCCGCGCGGCTGCCGGGAACCAGGCACCGCTGTATTTTGTGTTGGCCTGGCTGGTGAACCTCGTCACGCAGTTGCCGGCTCAGGCAATCAGGGGGATTTCCTCGATTGCCGGCGGTGGGCTGCTGGTACTGGTCGGTTTTACAGTTTGGTTATGGACGCGACGAAGTTCAGCGGTGCTGGCTGCGATAACAGTTGCAGTTTTTTCTGGCAGCCAGCTTTTTTACGCGACCGAAGGTCGTCCTTATGAATTGTTGTGTCTGGTCGGTTGTGCACATGTTTTGATTTTCCATCGCTGGATTGGGGCCATGCACGGAGGAGAAGCGGTCAAAGGAGCAAAGAC
>JAYVKA010000517.1:0-7273 GCA_043768885.1 Planctomycetota bacterium | reverse complement strand
TTCATCGCGGGATATCCGTTTGGCCGAACTTACATCATATGCCATGGCTGGAGTCAAAGCCCGTGGCATGCGGGAACGAAAAAAGCGGCATCCGATTTGGACGCCGCTTTCTCGTTTTTCAATTCCCAAGCCAATTTGGCCTGAGCATTCTTTTCGATTTTTTTGGGGACTAGTTGCCACCGCCGCCATTGCCGCCGTCGGCACCAGCACCACCAGCGCCTGGACGACCACCGCCGCCACCGCCTTGGCCACCAGCACCACCACGACCGCCGCCCATACCGCCACGACCGCCACCCATCATCATCATGCGAGTTGCGGATTCTGGAAGCTCAACAGCTTCGCCCTTCAGTTCTTCGAGGGCTTTTTGCTGATCGTCTGACAAACAGGCAATCGCTGCTTCGTTGGCATCTTTCATGATGTCCTGCATTGCTTCCATCATCGCTTCGCGATCACCGGCAGCGTCTTGCATGGCCGACTGCATTTCGGCTCGGGTATCATCAAAAACCTTTTTGATCTCACCAGCCTGGTCTTCGGTGATTTCCAGTTTCTCGGCAATGAACTTGTCTTGTAGAGCCCGACCCTGCAGGGCCTGGGCAACGATTCCCGTCAGGCGGGTATGTTGGTCTTCGCTCAACATTTTGTTGATCGATTCAACAGCTGCTTCGCGTTTTGCTTTGGCTTCGGTGTCATCCGCAGTCTCGGTAGCACCGCCACCGTCACCACCACGACCGCCTGCACCACCACCCTGGCCAGGCCGCCCGCCAGCACCGCCAGCTCCGCCACGACCACCGCGGGCCGGCATTGCATCGGCCAATGCAGCATTCAGTTCCTCAACTGCTTCGTCGTCCAATTCCAGTGCGGCCTGAACTTCTTCAATTCTCAACAGGGAAAATCGCACCATTTGGGCTTGAGCAGCCGGATCAAGTTGCTGACCGCCACGTCCACCCTGACCGCCTTGACCACCACGCGCTGGGGCGGCCTCGTCCTGAGCTTGAACCACGCTGCACACCATCAGTGCCATCATTGCGACAACCGCGAACATTCGGAAATTCTTCATCTCTCACTCCAGTACCAAATTTTGGGGAAACACAGCCTGCATTTTTGACTTGCGGAGCCACAGAAAAGGCACGGGAACCAAAAATGTCCATGCGCACCGCCAGATACGTGTGATTGAAACCATTCCTCGCCCCTTCCGGTAGCGGCCAGATTAAAAAGATTTACCGGAATAACTGAAGATTCACTGTCGGCCCACCCGGAAGGCGGATTTCAGCCCGGAGCCGCAAATCGGCCCAAGCCGTTGTGCAGGAAGGGCGGTCTTTGTCATTGCAAAACTGGCTGGTTACGGTACACTTTGGCCTGAGAAAAACGGATCAAAGAAGTTGGCTTTTGGTGGTCACCACCATCTTTTTTGTGAAACTTGTCGTTGAATTCTGGTCCGGACTTTGGGTTGTGCCCATTCCGTGAATAGTCGTTTCCAGATTGTAGTAACAGTAACACCGAGACACCGAAAACCGGGTAAACATGACACTGACGAAAGAAGACAAAACGAAACTGATTGGCGATTTTGCCCGCAAGCAAGGGGACGTTGGATCACCCGAAGTGCAGATTGCCATTCTGACCAAGCGGATCAACGCCCTGACTGGGCACTTGTCCAATAACAAGAAAGACCATTCGACTCGCCGCGGACTGTTGGCCATGGTTGCCCGCCGACGCCGATTGCTGGACTTTCTTCGCAAGGTCAATCCGGACAAGTATCTGGAAATGCTTTCCCGTTTGGGAATTCGCAAGTAACCGTTCGACATGGTTGGCAGAATGCCGACATTGCAAACGGTTGTCGTTGGTGAAACTGGATGAAACATTGCGCTGGCAATTGGCCAGGCAATTTTGTTGTTGGATTGTTGTAAGTCGATTGTTGTTAGTCGTGGAGTAACAGACCTGCTGCCGGGTTGGCCATCTGTCAGTAGCGCCGTCAATCAGTCAGGAGTTGTTTGGAACCCTAATGGCCCAGTCGGATGGAAGTTTGCAGCACGCGCGTAGCCGCTCGCTGATTTGGTTGTTGTTGGTTGGGATATTGTTGTCTCAGGGAAGATGGCTTGTCGGGTTTCTGGACGGATGTTCATTCAGCCAGTCTATTGGCGATTGTCCTTTTTTCGGTTACCGGATTGTTTTCAGTCCTGCAAGTTACCGCCCCGCAAGAATCGGGTTTCGGGAAACGCAATGGCAGGTTCTTTGTCCCGCTCCGTACAGCAACGCTGTCGCGACTGCACTGTCACGTGCCTTGAATAATTATTTTGTTGTGTTTTGAAAGTAACTGGAGTTGTTATGAAAAAGATCAGGGTAGAAAAGAAAATCGGTCACGGCGTGTTGTCGTTTGAGACCGGAGTTTTGGCCAAGCAGGCTTCGGCAGCCGTTTTGTGCCAGTACGAAGAGACTGTAGTATTGAATGCTGTGGTGACCGGTTCGCCACGTCCGGGGATCGACTTTTTCCCGTTGACCTGCGATTACCGCGAAAGAACAGCCGCCGCCGGAAAATTCCCGGGCGGGTTTATCAAGCGTGAAGGTCGTCCGACGACCAAGGAAACGCTGACCAGCCGAATGATTGACCGGCCGATTCGCCCCATGTTTGCGGACGGATTCAAGGACGAAGTCCAGTGTCAGGCGATGGTCATGTCCAGCGACCGCCAAAACGACGGCGACATCCTGGCGATGAACGGAGTCGCTGCGGCGTTGTTCATTTCACCGATGCCGTTCGAAGTTGCCGTGGCATCCTGCCGCGTCGGCCGGGTCGATGGCGAGTTTATCGCCTTTCCGACTTTCAACCAGCTGGAAGAAAGCGAACTCGACCTGATCGTTTCCGGAACCGAAGACTCGGTCACGATGATCGAAGGCTTTGCCCGCGAAATGCCGGAAGACGAAATGTTTTCCGCCATCGAGTTTGCTCACGGCGTTATCCGCGAAATCGTCGGAATGATGAAGGAACTGGCCAGCAAAACCAATTTGCCAAAGAACGATTTCACTCGTCCAGGCGAGAATCTGTTGCTGAACCAGTTGGCCGGCAAATACTCTGGCGAACTGAAGAAACTCAAGGCGATCGCCGGCAAACAGGAACGGGCCCAAGCTTGTGGCGCGTTGCGTGACAAGGCGATGGCCGGAGTGATTCCTGATCCGGATGCAGAAGGTGCGATCTGCAAGGACACTTTCAAGTCGGCCTGGCACGATCTGGAATATCGGGTCATTCGCGACCTGATTCTGGACGGTACACGGGCTGATGGACGCGACACGAAAACGGTTCGGCCACTGGAGTGCATGGTGGGAGTTATTCCTCGCGTTCACGGCTCGGCAGTTTTCCAGCGCGGCGAAACTCAGGCACTGATTACGATTACCCTTGGCACATCTCGCGATGAGCAACGAGTCGATGGCCTGCAGGACGAGTATTCGAAAAAGTTCATGCTGGATTACAACTTCCCGTCGTTCAGTGTTGGCGAATGTCGTCCAAACCGTGGACCAGGTCGACGTGAGATCGGTCACGGAATGCTGGCCGAGCGAAGTGTGAAGCCGATTCTGCCGGATCCGGAAGATTTCCCTTATACGATTCGGGTGATCTCCGACATTTTGGAATCCAACGGCAGCAGCTCGATGGCTACTGTTTGCGGAACGACTCTGGGACTGATGGATGCCGGGGTGAAAATCCTGAATCCGGTCGCCGGGATTTCCATCGGCATGGTCAAGGAACCCAACCGCTGGATTCTGTTGACTGACATCCTGGGTGACGAAGACCATTTCGGCGACATGGATTTCAAGATTGCCGGTACGCAAAACGGTATTACTGGCATCCAGCTGGACCTGAAAATCCGTGGTATCGAGTTCGATATCATTCGTGCTTCGATGGATCAAGCCAAAGACGCCCGTATTGAAATCCTTCGGCAAATGCTGCTCGCCATTGGCGCACCTCGCGAAGATATTTCGGCGACCGCACCGCGTCTGCTGGTGACGACGATCGATCCGCAGAAGATTGGCATGTTGATTGGTCCGGGCGGAAAAAACATCCGTCAGATCCAGGAAGACACCAAGGCGACGATCGATATCGAAGATACCGGTCGCGTGACGATCGCTGCGGCAGATGCCGAGTCGGCACAAAAGGCCTTGAAGCGTGTCGAGGCTTGCACCGCAACTGTTCAGATGGGCAAGATTTACAACGGTGTCGTCAGCAGCATCAAGGATTTTGGTGCCTTCGTCGAAATCCTGCCAGGACGTGACGGGCTGTGCCATATCAGCGAGATGTCCAGCGGTTACGTCGGCAACGTTTACGACGTCTGCCAGGTCGGTGACGAAATGCAGGTCATGGTCATCGACATCGATGGCAACGACCGCGTGAAACTGAGTCGTCGCCGGGCCATTGAGGAACTTGGACTGGAAGACGAGTTTGCCGCTCCAGAACAGGAACCTGAACTGGAACAGGAAGAAGAATTTTTCGACGACGAAGGGGGCGGCGGAGACGAGTTCTTTGACGACGGCGACGAAGATGTTGTCGAAGAAGACCGTCAGCCTCGTGGCGATTGGGACTCCGATCGTGGGGGATCTGATCGGCCACAGGCACAGCCTGCTCAAGGCGATCGCGGACGAGATCGTGGTGGCGATCGTGGCCGAAGTGGCGGCGGAAACCGTGGTGGCAGTGGTGGTGGTGCTGCTGGTGCTGGTGGTGGCGGTCGACATGATCGCGGCGGAGAGCGTGGTCCAGACCGCGGTGGTGACGGGGGTCGAAGCGGTGGCGGCCATCGTGGAGGTGGCGAGCGGACCGACCGGGGCAGCAGCGATCGCGGCGGTGACCGTGGTGGCTACAGCAGTGGTGGCGGACGCAGCGGTGGTGGCCGAAGTGGCGGCGGTGGCGGTCGAAGCGGTGGCGGTGGCGGTGGCGGTGGCGGTGGCGGTGGCGGTGGAAGCCGCGGCGGTTATCGCGGCAACAGTGGCGGTGGCGGTAGCGGTGGCAGTGGCGGCCGAAGTGGCGGCGGCGGTGGTCGAAGCGGTGGCGGCGGTGGTCGCGGCCGTAGCGATCGATAAACCAACTCCGCTCGATCGATTGGCTTTTGCCAACAAATAACATGAAACCCAGCCATCCAGTTCGGTTTGGCTGGGTTTTTTGATGCGCTGGCCCGAAATTGCCTTTGAAGTTTTGAGAAACTGAAAATCAAATGACCTGTTGGAAATTTTCGGGGAGAAACCGGTCTTGGCAAAAAGCGGACAGCCAGCCGAATTGAACGCCCTACAATCCCGAAAAGACTGCGAATTCACACGGTTTCGGAATTAAACAGGTGCCTTCTGTCGATCATCCGATTACATGATTACGCCTGGACGTGTCGAATTTCAGCGAAACCAGTGGGGATGGACGGTGTAAAATAGGAGACGCTTGCGGTTAAAATCCGCAGCGCCCGCTCGTTGCACAATCGGAAGTGTTTGACATCGTCTGGGCCTTCCTAAACCGACTCGCTGATTCCCGAATAAATGCTGGAGGATTGAAATGGTTTTCCTGGAACGAACAGGTTGTGACAGCCGGAAAAGATTCGGCAGGTTCCTGTTCCTGAGCTTGGCCAGTCTGGCGATCTTTTGGATTGACTCGGGAAAGATCTGCGCTCAATCAGCGAATACCGAACAGGAAACCGGAACCGCTCCGGTCGTCAATGAGGCTGTCAAAGAGACTTCCGAAACAGTCTCGCTGGAATTTCTTGATACGGGTGCGGAACCGAAATCGCTGGCCCAGCTCAAAGCAATGGAGCCACGAATTCGCGATGTTTCGGAAAAAGTGTTTCGCGCGACGGTGAATATCCAGATGGGAAATTCGCAGGGGACTGGCGTGATCGTTTCGGAAGACGGCTATATCCTGACTGCGGCTCACGTAATCGGACGCCCCAACAACAAGGCTACAATTGTTCTGTTCGATGGAACCGAATTGAAGGCAACTGCGCTCGGGGTCAATCGGGCAATTGACTCGGGCATGATGAAAATCGACCTCGACGAGAACTCTTCGCAAACATTCCCCTGGCTGGACATTGCCGAGTCAACGAACCTGCCATCGGGCAGCTGGGTTATGGCCGTAGGGCACCCGGGTGGACTCGATCCCCGCCGCGGAATGGTCGTTCGGGTCGGCCGATTACTGGCCAGCAATCCTCAGCTGATGCGAACCGACTGCACTCTTGTTGGCGGCGATTCCGGTGGCCCTTTGGTCGATCTGAATGGAGAACTGATCGGGATCCATAGTCGAATCGGAAACAACCTTTGGGAAAACATCCACGTTCCCATCGACACATTTTCCACGGATTGGGACCGCCTGGCGGCGAGCGAAATCATCGGGGGATCAAGAAATCCTTACCTTGGTTTGTCGGTTTTGAATGCGACGAACGAAATCGAGTCAGTCGAAAGCAACGGACCAGCGGAAAAAGCAGGATTGCTCAAGGGCGATATTGTCATTCGGATAGAATCGACAGAAATCAAAGACCGTGGGGACATTGCCCGTGCGATGCGACAGGCAAAAATTGGACAAATCGTCAAGGTGACCGTGAAGCGTGCGGATGGCGAAAAAGTTTTGGAATTGAAAGTTGGTGAAAACTAATTACGGCTCGGTCGAATTTGCTCACCGGTTTCGACCTGGTGTCCTGCTTCCCGACAAGTTCCAAAGGCCTCCCGTCAAACGAAAGAAAACTAAAAAATGAGAATTTACGATCTGGTTCCTGGCCGGTTTTTTCTGACAACGGCGATTTTTGGTGGCTTGCTGTTTGCACCCTGCCTCGGTGCTTTGCATGCACGAGCCTGGCAGGATTCCGGGAACACCGCCGAGGCCATTGCGGATACTGATTCCACGGAGAAAGATGGCGATCCAGCCGAAGACGCGAAAGACGAAAACGACGGACAGGATCAGGGTCTGACCGCTGAGCTGGGTGAATTGACCAAATTCGTACGGCGAATGGGACGGCTAAGAAACAGCTCGCGACTGGGAGAACCGATCCTGGAATTGGTCAAGCCATTGGCCATTCCTGTTTCCTCGCATACTGCCCGGATCTGGTCGGGAAAAGACCAAATCGCTGTTGGAATCGTTGTTGGCGCGGACGGCCAAATTCTGACTTCGGCCAGCGAGCTGCAGAATCCGATCGAATGTCAATTGGCAGATGGACGCCGTTTCCCGGCGATGGTGGCAGGAGTTCACGACCCTTCCAACTTGGCGCTTTTAAAGATTGATGCAGCAGGCCTTGTTCCGCTGGAGCTTTCTGAAAACCCGGCTCCG
>JAYVKA010000516.1:0-2834 GCA_043768885.1 Planctomycetota bacterium | reverse complement strand
TGCAACTTGTCCTTCATCGAGAATATTGAAAACCTTGATCGAGCCGTTAACGTTGCTCAGAAAAACCTGTTTCCCATCGTGCGAAAAAATCAGCCCGGTATAGCTGACCTGGCCACTTCGATCGGGATTCAGGATGTTGGGAGAAACCGCATCGGGGGGCTGAGTGTGCTGGTCTTCGGGAGGCAGATCGACCTGCTGCCGAATCTCACCACTGTCCGGATCGATCACAATCAGCTGGCTGGTTTTGCCGCTGACGACCAGCGTCCGTCCATTGGGGCTGAGCGCAATCGCCTGCGGCCGCATGCCGGAAAGTTCGACCTGGATACCTGTCGGCGTTAGCAACTGGTTCACAGGCGTGACGATCACATCATCCCGGTGCCGACCAACCAGCAGTGGGTCGTCACCGATCTCCTGGGCAGAACTGCTGCTGGCCAGGATCGCGACGAATAACCAGGAAAGGATTCGGATGTAGCGCAAAAAATCATGATCTTGAAAGGCGACGATGATTGATAATTTTGAGCCAAACGGAATCAGAACGGGAGTCATCATTTCGGCGTTCACTCCAGGGCCGTGAAATTATCTTGTTCTTCAGCCTTTGCGTTGAAATCATGACCCGAAGCGTTGGCGAGGAGGAAACAACGTCCCATGCAAACGCTTCGGGTCACGACAATTTCACAGCCATTCCGTAAATTGACGCGGGCAGACATGCTTCGTTCAGCCAAAAATTGCGAGGTAAACGCCACGGCCGGACAGGCCAACCAGGTGCAAGTTAACCGCTGCAGTCGTGAATTGCGAGACAAGGATGAATTTGTACAATCCAACCGCCAGTACCAGCGAAAGAAATTGCAACGATGGCGGATGGTTTACGCTGCGATTCGCAATTTTTTTGCGGCAGCTGATTTCGTCGCGGGTTTGAAGGTGCGGCCAAGGGGGCTGGCCAGCAGCGCGGGGAGCAGGATCAGTTCGGCGACCATACCGGCAACCAGAATCGTCAACATCAGGTATCCGAACTTGCGTGTCGGCATAAAAGTGCTGAAGGCAAACACGCTCAATCCCATGCCGTTAATCAGCGCAGCCTGAAGCGTCGGAGTCGCGCAATGCCGATACGCGCCGATAATCGCCGCATGCCGGCATCCGGTGTCATTAAGTTCGTGCCGGAACCAGGTCAGGTAGTGAATCGTATCGTCAACGGCGACGCCCAGTGCGATGCTGGCAGCCATCATCGATCCGATGTCGATGTTGACTCCCATCCAGCCCATCGCTCCGAAAATCACAACGACCGGCAGAATGTTGGGTAACATCGCAACCAGGCCGGCGAGGAATCCTCGCGAGACCAACATCAACAATGGCGTGATTGATGCAAAGGACCACCATGTGCTGGATGCCAGGCTTTCCAGCAAAGAACGCTGGGCCTTGTAAACAATCGGAATGACACCGGTATAGGTTGTCTGAACAGCTGTGACATTTCCACTGACACCGGCAACTGAGGTGGCAACCAGCGGATCCACAAGCTCCTTCAATTCGTGGGAAAAAACTCCGTAGTCTACGTCCTTGAAGGCCGCGACCCGCAGGCTGATGCGCCACAGTTCGTCGCCAGTCGCCGAATCGGTTTGCAGGTAGCCGCTGTTTTTAAGATCGGCAAAGTTATTCTCCATCGAGACTTCAAACGCGGTCCGTTTCGCGATCGACGAAGCCGATTTTTCCTTCTTCGGAATCGCAGGCACAAAGGTTGTGACGGCCATCGAAGGCCCGACCACGTCTTGGCCGTAAGCGCCAAACTTCCGCTCGATTTCGCGCTGCACATCGCGAACCAGCTCAACCCGGTCCAGCATCGACATCGTCTTGCGCAGCGGAATTCCGGCTTCAAAATCCTTCTGTTTTTGCACTTCGTCCGTCATGCAACGGTGATCGACCCGCAGCACAATCTCCATCGGAACGAGTCGGCCTATGTTCGATTCCAGCCAGCGGTAGTCGTGCAAAATTCTCGCTTCCGGTCCGAACAGTTTCATCAAGTCAACGCTTGAACGAATTTTTGTCAGCCCATATCCCATCACGCCAATGAACAAGACGCTGGCGACCAGAACCCATCCATATTGGCGAACGATGCCACGTCCCAGTCGTTCCCAAAACCGATCAGACCAACTTGCTTGTTGGCTCTTGTCGGCAACCGTCGCTGGAACACGAATGCAACCTGACCACAATTTCAGCATCGCAGGTAACAACAGAAACAGCGTTGCCAGCGTCATCACCACGCCCAGTGCCGCAAAGATTCCAAACTTGCGAATCGGGGTCAAATCGCTGGTGCACAAAGACAACAGACCGAGAGCTGTTGTTATGCTGCACAGCAGCGCCGGTTTCCAGCCCATCCACAAGGCGCGTTCGGCCGCGAGGTCTTCGCCGTGATCAATCACCGCCTGGCGATAATAGTTGATCAAGTGAACTGCACCGGACATCGCCAGCACGTATACCAGTGGCGGCATCGAAAACAGGATCGCGTCGGTGTGATCACCTGCGATTGCCACGGCGGCCAGACTGCTCGCCGCAGAAACGATTCCGCATGTGAACACCATTCCGGTCAACACGATGCTGCGAAGTGAACACCACGCCAAAACCAGTCCCAACAAACCGGCCAGTCCCGCCAAACGCAGCAACGTCCGCTGTCCTTCCTGGTCGATCGAAACATTGTCGACAGGGGGCCCGCCGATCACAGCTTGTTCCGGATCAATCCCGGCGGCCCGCATCGCGCGAAACAGCATTCCTTCAGGATGGAGTACCCGCAACCATCCGCTGGTCGGACGGGCCAGGACTTCGCGAAATTTTCCCAGCGCATGGTC